>NZ_CFIGVI010000017.1:0-59114 GCF_984588085.1 Wandonia sp. | reverse complement strand
CTTCCTTTTTGATTGATTATGAAACGAAAACAACCCGCCAGATTGCTATAGTAACGGTTGCAAGCCTCTCTCCTTATACCGATGTTTTAGAGTATGCTACTGATCTGGCAAATGAATGGGGAGCAGGAACAAAAGAGGAAAATAATGGGATTGTAATAGTCATTTGTATGCCCGAACGAAATATCGGAATAGCCTTAGGTACAGGAACAATGAAGGAAATTTCGAACGAAATCTGTAAAGAAATTATTCAAACAAGGTAAACTATTTGATGGTACAATGAAAGGAGTTGAAGCATTAATCAAATTCTGGGACAACTAACTATGAAAGTTATATCGGAAGGTTTCTCCAACGATTATCTCATTCACTCCATCTTACTTGGATTCTTTGCTCTACCCTTTTTTTTCCTTCATTGGGTAGTCGGAGCTTTACTACTTATACTATCCATACTATTTGCATGTGTTCAGTCCGGAATAGAGATTGATCCTAAAACAAAATCAATCCGTGTTTTCAGAAAAGTTGCTTTTTTAAAAAAGGGTCGATGGATTTCTCTGGAACCGGTAGACTCACTTTTTCTGATGTATAACCAGGGAGCTACATTACTTCAATCCAGAGGTAGCGCTGTAATATCCCGTGTCAAATCGTATAGTCTTTATCTAATCGCTATAGATGGTAAAAAGACAGAGTTTCACGAATTTACAGATTATCAGAAAGCCGTGGAAACACTTCAGGCATTACATACCTTATTCGATTTACCCTTTACCAACGAAGTAGAAGAAAAAAGACATGCGGCAATCCTCAAAAGACAAAACAGAAAAAGGTAATACCCTATATTTTTCAAAATTATCACAGTACGTAAAGTCCCGGGACATTTTTCCATTTTGAAAAAGAAAAACTACTAAAGATTCAGAAATCTGCTAATACAAAAACGGCATACCAACAGGGAATTTACGACAACCTCATACTCATTCTACCTGCTTTTTGTAGCCAGAACAAAATATTGGTTGGAAGTGTTCGGAAAAGGATTCTTCGTCTGGATACTAAAACCTCCTTCCTCTACGAGCTTAACCAACTCGTTGGATCTATACATTTCTATTTTTGGAATAGCTCCCAACTTACAAAAAAGAGATAATAGCCCTTTTAAGAACAGTTTCTCCCCCATACAGGGAGTAACAGACAAAAACACACCTCCCGGTTTCAGTAATTCTTCTAATCGCTGAATCGCTTTCCGGGGATCATCCAGCAGGTGTAAAATATAAAAACTAAAAATGACATCGTATGAACCGGGCTTCAATCGCTCATCATAGATCGTTGTATGCCAGTAATCAATATTATTGCGTTCCGAATTTCGTATTGCATAATCAATCATTCGGGACGAGAAGTCAATAGCATGTATACTTTGTACACTTTCTGAGATCCTCTCAGAAATAAATCCTGTACCACACCCGAAGTCAAGAACATTATCAGTTGCCTTTACGTGCTTTTTTGCCTGCTCAATAAGGCGCAATGTATTCTTTCCTTTTTTTCTTTCTCTGCTACTAGTATAGCTTCCGGCTGTTCTGTCCCAAAATTTTTCAGCTTTACTTCTGTTATCTACATTTTCACTCTTTCCCACAACGAATGATTTTATGTGTTTTTAATTACGCATTCCTCCATACCATTACCACTTTTCCTTTTGTATGCATTGCTTCAATATAACGGATGGCTTCCGGTATTTCATTATACGGATATGTTTTCTCTACACTTGTCCTGACTTTTCCCGCCCGGATCATATCCGTCAGTACATTAAGATCACTTGTAGTAGCTTTTGCAGTAAACTGTTTGAGCTGAAATTTACTAAAAATATTTCTGATAAGTACAGATATCATATTGCTCATAGATGTAAAACCGACCATCACACCTCTCTTACCCATTCTGGTATAATCGGCATGTGTGAAATTACCGTGTGTATCTACAACAAGATCATACTTCCCCGTATGTTCATGGATATTCTCCTGATCATACGCGATAATATGATCTGCACCCAAACCTTTCACAAAATCAATACTTCCCGATGAACAAACAGCCGTTACGATTGCTCCGTACGCCTTTGCTATCTGAACAGAAAAATGCCCCACTCCTCCTGATGATCCATTAATGAGTATTGATTCTCCTGATGTCAATTTTCCGTGTGTAATCAGTGCCTGAAATGCTGTTAGTCCCGCTACAGGAACACAAGCCATTTCTGAAAAATCACGATTATCCGGCATAATTGAACAAGCATCAGCAACTATACAAAGGTATTCCGCAAACGCTCTTCCTTTCAGACTTTCACCAAAAACCCTGTCCCCGACTTTAAAAGTCGTTACTCCCTCTCCTACTCCTTTTACAACACCGGAGAAATCTATACCCGGAACTTTTTCTTTTGGGCGGAAAAGACCAAATGCAAAACGGGATAAAAAAGGTTTACCTCTAAGAATATGCCAATCTGCCGCGTTAGATGAGTTTGCATATATTTTCACCAGTATATGTCCTTTCTTAACGGAAGGTTTATCTACCTCCATCAATTGTAATACTTCCGGCCCTCCGTACACATCTCTAACAAAAGCTTTCATCTCTGTTCATTTACTTCAAGTGTTGTATCAATATACAAGTTTCTATAAAAAAACAGAGTGATGCTACTGTTATATTTTATTGTTTAGAAATACTCTTAATCTATTCATATCTGATATATTTTTGCGTACTCCCGTCAGAATAAATCTCAATTACCATTCCTTTATAAAACTCATTTACATCCTGTCCTATCAAATTGACTGTTTTTAGCAGTTCTTTCTTTGAGCTTCTGTTGTCGACACTAACTATATTGTACATTCGTGTTGTTCCATCAAAGTCAACCTGTTTCAAGCGATAATAATTTATTGTTTTTGAAAACGCTCTATCTTCCAGTTCATACTGTAAGATAGATGATGAGTTTCCCGCTGCTTTTACTCTTTTCATTAATTTCCAATCAGCACCATTTAAAGAATGTTCAACCTCAAAATAGTCACTATTTAGTTCGGTTGCAGTAGCCCAGTAAATATGATTCATGTTTTCTTTAGATTTAGCGCTAAAAGCTATGAGTTCAACAGGTAACGGGCTAAAATAACAACCACTGTGATTTGAAAAATCTTCAGAGGGACCACCTACCGGTGTCCAGCGAAAGATCGTTCCTGTCCCGGGACCAGCCGTCACTGTCAGGTCTCCTCTATTTGCAGGAGTAGCATATACAGGTTTATTGCTAGCGTTATTCCTTACATTATTGAAATTCATCGTATTAATTGTTCCGGAAGGAAGCCCTGAAGCTGCACTTGAATTGTTGTTCCAAACAGAACCGGTTGTTGTTTTTGTTCTTACATTAAAATCGATGGCAGAAGTTCCTCTCAAACCAACCTGAACATCACTGGTAAGAGAACCTGATGAAGAAGTTCTGGGATTTCCAATCAAATAATGAAATTCAATAACATTTGTTGTTTCGTACAACCGAATCTGGAAATGCAGATAATCATTATTGTGACCGTTTATAACTCTGCGCCAATAATTATGTCCTCTATAGGTTCCATTTAAAGTAGCATCACCGAAATATCTTCCTCCCCATTGGAATACAATAACCCGATTAGGGGCAGTTCCCACTACTCGTATTGATAAGTTACTGGATCCTGTAGTTTGTAATCCCGTCCCAAAAGCACTTATCGAATTATTTATATGGGTTAACGGTGCTTGTCTGGTTGTCGATGAGATAGATGGGTTTCCAAATGCTATCCAACCATTATAATCCATAGAAATACGCGTTCCTGCCGGAAAAACCTGCCCTCCTAAACAAAATGAAAAAGGAGTTGTCATAGATGTTGGAGTTGTTCCACCTGACGGATTATTTGTTCCATTGGCCGTTCCACTCCAACCTCCAAGAGATGAATTACCTAAAATAGCCTGATAAGTACCTGTTGTCTCAGTAAAAGCATAATTGGCGACTTGTAAATAGGAATTCTTGGGAACTGAAAATAATATACAGCTAAAAATGATCATTTTTTCCAAAATGAAAAAAACTACAGTTTTCATAAATTATAAAGTTAGATTGTTAGCTAATATGATACAAAATGAATCTCTTTTGTAAAATTAGAAAAGAATAGGCAAGAAAAAGATGGGCTGCCCCCTCATTTTCAAGCATTAAGAAATAAAAGTCACTTATCCCTGAAGTATAAACTATTTTGCACGTAACAGCTACCCAAAATTAAGGGTGATCTACATTATTATATTCAATAAAACACTTGTATCAATAATTCAAACCCTTTTTACCAAAAGAAGCCCTGCAGATAACCGGACATTCCCATTCCGGATACTTTCACGTATTTTTACAAGTTCCAGAAATGAATTTCACCCATCAAATCAACGGAAACTAACTGTGATTCATCTTCTGAAAGAGTTACTGCACTTATTGTTCCCTTATGCTGTAAAAATGTTTCTATAAGTTCCCCGGACAGTTTGTCCCACTTTCTTATTGACTTGTCCAACCCACATGTATAAATATGTTCTTCTGTCAGAACTCCGGAAATAAGATGCAAACTCAATGGAATGTAAATAGTTGTATCCCTGTCTGCTATATACATGGGCCAATCAGGGTGCCGTTTTTTAAATCGAAAACCATCCGCTTCTTCACTGTAAAATGCAAATTGTTTGTTACTGAACAACAAACAATTTCCCTCACGATCCACATCAATGAGTTTTCCTTTTACACCTTCTATTTCCGTTACTTCATTCATTGGATATTTCCATACATAGATAGAAGAAACTCCATCAAAATAAACTATTCCATCGTCTGAAATAAAACGCGGTAGTACCCCTTTCAATTCCACAGGTGTCATAAGTGTATTGAAGTTGTCTTTCGCATTCCAAACGTATGAATTCCCTTTTTCATCGTACGAGCAAAGAATTCCTATCTCTTCGTTATAATATAAATCGTGGCTCCAGGTTTCTTTTAGCTTGATCTTTCGCAGTACTTCTCCTGTTTTCCCATCAAGAACCAAAATTCCAGAGTTCAATGTTGCTACGATAATCTTATCTTGTCCGAAGTCATACACCATACTATAAACTTCGTCTTCAATAGCTGCAATTTGATTTCTTCCCGATCTTCCATTTATGATTTCATAGATCTTACCATCAAAAGTAGAAACAAGTACGGTATCCAACGCACCTTTGTAAACAACATCAGTATAAGAAACCGGATTAATACCTGTTAGCTTCCCCGGTTTAACAGATAACTGCTGTCGGCAGGATGTATAAACTACTAAAAGAATAAAACCAATAACCAGCTTACTATTTTTCATGGTCTCCCTCCTTTATTAGATTTTGTCTTTTCCCATTCTCAGAGACAGTTAACCAGGGGCCTTCGTCAGAAGCTCCGAGATTAATTTCATTCCCATTTTCTCCCCAAACCCTCAGAGTTGTTGCTCCCTGAGGTTCTGCGACAAAAAGTGCTTGTTGAGATGTTTTAGAGTCAAGTGTGAAAAATACATTTCCATAAGAATCATCCGTTACATAACCACTCCTCTCCTGACCTTCATGATCATATAACATAATCCCCGATACGGATGAGTTATCCCCTCTGTAGAAACGATAACCAAACGACTGCGCCGGAGGAAGTGGTGCCCCGATTATAACACGTTCTTTTCCTGTTGAATCTGTAACCACTAAGCCCCGTACTTTCAAAATCTGGTCAGAAATATCTAACTCAATTCTATGACTTCTTACGACATAGATCAATAACCCAATAGTCACAAGTGTATTTGCACCAACAATTAATTTCAGGAATACATTCTTCATAATTATATCAACGAAGAATAAAAAGGAAATGTTACAGCTTATGCCAATAGATATTCAACAATGCCACTCAGCTACCTTCGAATGATTTTGTTATTCATTACGAATTAACTCCAGTGCTTTATTCATAATCAAGTCGTTACCGGATTCAATATAACTTTTATCCTGTACAACGGGTATATCCCGTTTAACCCCCACTTGCTGTGTTCCTGTGCCATTCGGATAATAGACGCCTAACCCTGAAAACACAGAACGGATTCCAAAAGGCAGAGGAATTTCGACTATGTTTCCGTCTGCACCTGCCGTTTGCCCTCCTATTACAGTTGTATTTGGATGTTGTTGCAGTGCCATAACTGTATATTCAGCCTGACTCATTGTATTGTAATCCACCAGAATATATAATTTACCTTTGTATTCTTTGCGTTTATTTCCTATAGTCTGACTGGTTGTCCATTCAAATGAACCCGGATAATTAAAGTCCATTTTTATGAATTTTGCAAAGTTCCGTTTTCCTTTTATCAGTGCATCAGACAATTTTAAAACAGTCCAGTTCGGATAATTTCGGATATCAATAATAACATGATCTGTTTTGTGTAGTTTTCGTTGAAACGTATGTGTAATTTCAGAAGACTTCAGTCTCCCCATGTGGATATACGCATACTCTTTTCCTGAAACAGAATCTTTCAAAAAAGCATACGAACTCTTCTCACCATTGCTTTGGGTAGGTTTATATCGGGACTGTAAAGTCTCTCTGTCAATGGTTAACAGCGTATCCGTTATCAATTCCCCATTTCTTTCTACCGTTATCACCATTGTATCTTTGTCAGAAATCCGGAGGTAATAGGTTGCTTTTGATAGATAGTAATCATTAGAAGTAGATACTACCCGACTGATTTCTTCCCATTTTTCTTCTATTGTCTTTCCGTCTATAGCCACCAATCTGTCCATTGGCTGAAGGTCAAAAGGTTGAAGTGTATCCTGCCAGACGAGCTTTACAAATACTCCGTCACTTACACTTTCACAATAAAACGGGGCAAATTTATAGCGCTCCATAGGATTATTTTCTGTTCGGATAAAACCATGTGCATCCCGTATCTCAGTAGTTAAATTTCTCACAGCAAAATAGTAGGCATCGTAGGTGGAAGCCGAAATAAACTCAGGAATATGTGCCCTGTATACCGCTGTCCACTGCTTAGGAATCAGATCGCGATATGGATAATAATAATTGATAATGTTCCAATACCGTGTAACAGCCAGATAATTAACCGCCGGACTAAAAACGAATGTCTCATATTTGTTTTCACCCGTAATATCAGGGCTTCCCACAAAGGCTCCTTTGATGTATTTGTTCTTAAACGCGGGTTTATTCAAACGTAAATGATGCAACCATGCTTTGTTATCGGCAGATATAAGTTCATTTTCTATCCATTCAAAACTCTGGTGAAACAGCATGGAATCATTCACCTCTCTGGGTATGGGTTCGTAATCTTTGCAAATTTCCAGTAAATCAGAAAGAGTGATATTGAATGCCTCTCTACTCTTACAATTCTTTACGATCTCATAATTATCCAGTAAAACCTGATCCCAATCTCTATACCCCGGTTCGGGATGAAAATACTTAAGAAAACCCCACACTTGTCCATAAACGATTAATCTTTCTGTTGCTTCTTCTTCCTGTCCCTGACAGATACAACTTATCGCAAGTAGTATTACCGTTAGTATTCTTTTCAATTACGTTTATTTTTTAACTATAATACTCAATTTCTATTTTGTTACAAAACCCGGGAGCTTTAATAGAATTTGCTTAAATCCGTGAATAAGCTCCACCAATCTACACTTCCTGATTTTTTACCCAATCGGACGATAATCAGATTTTTCGCTGGATTGACATAAATAAACTGCCCCAGGATTCCCTGTGCCATAAAATCACCGGTTTGAGTTGGTAACCACCATTGGTATTGATAATACCAGGCACTTCCATTGGTCTTATCTACTTTCGTGGACTGCTCTACCCAGCTTTCCGAGACAATTTGTTTCCCATTCCAGTTCCCCTTGTTCAAATACAGCCTGCCAATTTTAGCGTAATCTCTTGCCCGGGCATTGATGCAACAAAACGTTTTTTCCAATCCGTTTTTCTTCCTGTCAAGGCTCCAACTCGCCTCATACTCCATTTCCAAGGGTTGCCAGAGTTTCTCTTCCAGATAAGACGAAATCGTTTGATTCTTAATTGCTCTTTCCAAAATCAAACCTAATAGCTGTGTGTTACCACTTATATATTCAAACTTTTGTCCGGGGTCCGTTTTCAATTTCATTTTCCGAATAGCCTTTCGGAGATTCGTTCCGTAATAAAATGTCGCAACATCCCCGAAAGGATTAAAATATCCTTCGTCAAATTTTACTCCCGATGTCATTTGTAACACATGCTCAATTGTCACTTTTTCAAAACCACTCTCTATTAACTCCGGAATATAGTTGGTAATCGGTTCATTTACTGATTTTATATATCCCTCATCAATTGCACAACCAATTAAAATGGAAGTCACCGATTTTGCCATGGAAAAAGAAGGAACAATAGAATTTTCCGAATAGTTGTCCCAATAGTTTTCGTACAGAATCGTATCATTCTGAATCACCATAAAAGCTACCGTTTCATTTTCTTCCAGGTAAGATTCAAACGGTAAAACAGTAGTATTAATCTCTATTTCTTTCGGGATATTATTCTCTTCTGTTTTTGAAAAGTAAAAGCTGGTCATCCCTTTTTCTACTGATCGGGAAGGAAACTTTTTGTAGTCTTTTATATCAGCAAAATTGTAAATAATAAATCGTCCGACTTTACAGGACGAGAAAATGAATATCATTACAACAACTAACCAACTTATCTTCCTCATTTCATGCAATTTGTTAAGCAGGTCAGTAAGTTACTATTATTTTTTATTTCGAGCGACTACAAATAAAACAAAGGCTCATGGAAAATCCATAAGCCGCTGTTCCGAACAATACTGTTTATTAATTGAAAGCCATGTAAAGCATTCCCAGACTCATCAGGATCATTAATCCGTCTTCTATAATTGTGACCGTACTCATAGGAAGATTGAATACGTCTCCCAAACAGGCACATTTAATCGTTTTTTTATTCAAAACAGTTTTCAAAACCCCGATTATACTTACTGACATTACTATAAAAGTGATACCATTGACCAATACAGGATTAAAATTCAGTAAAAAAGCGATTCCTAAAAACAGCTCGGTAAACGCATAAATATACCCCCAAACCGGAAATTTTCGGGCTACAATATCATACATAACGTAACTTTCTTTAAACCCTTTCAGATTCAACATCTTGAAGAACGAAAAAGTCAGAAAAAAGCCCGCCATAAAATGACGCATCCATCTTGAATAATCAATTTGTTCTGTACTAAATTCTATCAACGCTGTTACTGCCAGAATATAAAAAAAGATGAGTAAAACGGGTTTATATGTCGCTAACCACGATTTTGTCTGTTCAATAGATTCATGATGATGAATTGCAGAAATCTGATACTTATTTCCAAGCATTTTCTGAAGCTCGGACAAAGCAATGTGTTTGTCCATCGTTATTGTAGCGGAAGCAGTTTCCCTGGAAACTTCGGTTGCCGTTACATGTTCAACAGCTAATAACGCTGATTTTACTTTCGCTTCACAACTCCCACAAGTCATTCCGGTAATCTGATACGTATGTGTCATAATTTTATATTTTCTTATGCCACAAAGATCACCTGATAACTGTCGTTAGCTATTACACTATTTTGGAATTGATTTGTAAGATTTATAGTTCTTCAAGGGGTTTTCGTTTGATCGTCCCCAATTTCTTAAAATGACTTGGAGTTAACCCTGTAACCTTTTTAAATTGATTACTCAGATAGGAGACACTTGAATAATTCAGCTGAAAAGCAATTTCACTTAACGTCAATTCATCGTAAACCAGTAACTCCTTTACTTTCTCAATTTTTTGCAGGATATAATATTTTTCGATTGTAATCCCTTCAACTTCCGAAAACAAATTACTCAACGCACTGTAATCCTGATGTAACTCATCGGATAAATACTCCGAAAGCGTTCTGTCCAACTGATTGTTTCTGTTCTGTACAAGATCTGTGATACGATTTTTTATTTTCTCAATTATCCGTGTTTTCTTATCGTCCAACAAATCAAACCCGTATGATTGTAACTCCCGTATCAACTGTTCTTTTATCGATGAGATTTCTTCCTCCATCAATTCAATCTCTCCCAACTCCACCTGCACAGGATGTAATCCCAGTCCTTCAAGTATTGATTTAACAACCATTTTACAACGGCTGCAGACCATATTTTTAATATAAATTGTCATTGTCTGAGTATCCCGCTTCCGGTATTTCAACTTTGTACTGAACCGAAGGTACTAAATACTCGTTATATTTTGCTTTTGTACCTACAATTCGCATTGTATTTCTGGTTATATGAAATTCAAACTTTGGCTACTATACTCATTCTGTTATCCGATAGGTACACCTTTGCCCTCCTGTTACGATGTGCTGAATCCTTTCGACAGTATAATCATCCCCCAAAAGTTGTCTGAAATTAGTCAGCTCTGTCCTACAAAACCCCTGACACTCTGTTGCTGCTGCACAAATCGGGCAATGATTTTCTATTAAAAAATAAGCACCGCTTTCTTTCTTCCATTCGGCCATATATCCCTCATCCGAACGCATCTTACACAGTCTGTTCAACTTGCCTTCCAGTGTTTTTGTCTTACTAATCTCTTTTTCATATCGTTCGTACACCTGTTTTTCCCGATCACTAATCAATAAATCAAGAGCATTCTCTCCCAATAGTTTTTTTACTGACTGTAAAAGCTCCACAGTAACCTGCGCATGTGAATCCGGAAATTTAGACAGTCCTTTATCGGTTAATTTGTAGTAGATTGACGGACGCCCTACTCCTTCACTTTTTGTAACAGTCTCAACCCAACCTTCCGAAGCAAGTTGTAACAAATGTTTTCTGGCTCCTTCTTTAGTTATATTAAGTTCACTCGCTATCTCTTTCGAATCAGCTTCTCCCCGCATTTTTAAATGCATCAAAATAATATCTGATTGCTTTTTCTTCATTTAGCAACAATAAGTTGTTTTATACCTTCATACACAAAGATACAAAATTATACAATCAGTATAAAATCATTAATAAATATGATTTTCAGAATATCATAAATCCAAATCACAAAAAATAAAACAACAAAAAAGTTGTTTTATTAAATCTCTCCTTCTACATTTGTAACCGATATTAAAAACATTTCTTATGAGCAAATTTCAATTACCGGCTCTTCCATACGCTTACGAAGCTTTAGAGCCACATTTCGATAAAGAAACTATGACTATTCATCATCAACGTCATCACCAGGCGTATGTTGATAATCTGAACAAAGCCGTTGCAGGTAGTGATGCAGAAAACGAAACACTGGAAAACATCCTACGCACTGTCAGCAAGTACAGCCCTGCTATCCGAAATAACGGAGGAGGACATTACAATCACTCTTTATTCTGGGAAATACTCTCGCCAACTCCCCAGATACAACCCGAAGGACAACTTGCCGAAGCGATAAAAAATACATTCGGAAGTCTTGATGAACTGAAAGCACAGATCAAACAAGCCGGACTGGGACAATTTGGTTCAGGTTGGGCCTGGTTATTTGTAAAATACAACGGTAGTTTAGGAGTAGCAGCTACTGCCAATCAGGACAATCCGCTGATGGATACAAATTTAACCAATCAGGGGTATCCAATATTGGGAGTAGATGTATGGGAACATGCTTATTATCTTAAATACCAGAATAAACGTGCGGACTATCTGGATGCTTTTTGGTCTGTTTTAGACTGGAGCGTAATCGAAAAAAAATACGCTGAAATCATCGCTAAACTGCAATAATGTTCATAGATAAGGAGTAAGAGGAATGCGACCTCTTACTCTTTTTTGTTTTAAGTTGCTAATATGGCCAAAGAATTACCCGTAGAAGGAGGAATTAAAAGTAACATTATTACGATTGACCTGCTGGATTACAGACCCGCAGCAAAAAGTCTATTTTTTGACCTGAAAGAGGGGCTTTTCATGGAAATGATCCTGAAAGAAAAGGAATTCCGACACTTTCTCTCAGAAATTAACTGGGAGCTATTCAGGGATCAGGCTGTGGCAATTGGTTGCAGCAGCGAGGCTATTATTCCTTTTTGGGCCTATATGTCCGTAGCAGACAAGTTGAGCGGAATAGCCTCAATTATCAATTACTCCACTCCTGAAGCTCTGAACGAATATGTTTGGAAAAAAAACATTGAACAAACTGATTTTTCTTTTCTTCAGGGTGAAAAAGTAGTCGTCCGGCAAAGTATACATGTTCCCCCTTCTTTGTATATTGCAATCACCCAACAATTAAAACCATTTGTAACGACACTTATGTACGGCGAAGCCGGGCTTCCCAAAGTAATCTCAAAAAATAAAACTAGAAGTTAGAAGTAATGAAAGTATTGATCTTTAGCGGAGCTCCTGAAAGAATGGAAAATTCAACCTCCGAACGTATTTCGAATCATCTGAAGGAAAAACTAACCGGAATGGGTATCGACTCAACTGTATTTAAAATCACAGATGCAGGCATCCCCTTATTCGATACAGCACACAAAAATACTCCCAGATCCGTGATACTTATGAATCATCTTTTCCGGGATGCTGATGTGCATATCTGGTTAACTCCCCTCTATCACGGAAGCATGACTGGTGTTATGAAAAATGCACTGGACTGGCTGGAATACAGTTCTCAGCTTCCTCAGCCCTATCTAACCGGAAAAATAATCGGACTCGTTTGTTGGGCGGATGGTGTTCAGGCAATGCAGGGAATCAATGCGATGGACTCTGTTGCCAAAGCACTCCGTGCCTGGACAGCTCCACTAAGTGTGCCCATTCAACGAATTGAGTTATTTGACGAAAATGGAGCTGTGTGTCAAAAATATGACGATCGATTCACTGCATTACTTGGGTTACTTACTCAGAAGAAGAGTTAAAATAAACTTCTCCCGCCTCCTCTCTTATTTCTTATATTTATCTCCTTAAAACGGAGAAATGGGTTATTTTGAAGAACAGCGAATAGAGAACGTAAATGAGTTAGGAGCGGGAGAATACGAATTATGTGAATTCGTCAACTGTGATTTGTCAGAAAGCAACTTATCGGGGTTAAAATTTACAGATTGTGAGTTTGTAGAATGTAACCTAAGTGTTACCCATGTATCCGGTACTGCGTTTAGAAATTGTTCATTTAAAAGCTCTAAACTTCTCGGAATCCGTTTTGAGGACTGCAATCCCCTCGGACTCAGCTTTTCTTTTGATAGCTGTATCATGGATCACACCTCTTTTTACAACCTGAAACTAAAAGCCACCACTTTTACTAATTGTCGACTTACCGAAGTTGATTTTACCAATACTGACCTATCCGGTTCTTCATTTGAAAACAGTGACCTGAGTGGAGCTGTATTCGATCGTACCAATCTCCAGAAAACAGATTTCAGAACAGCTCTTAATTATCGAATTGACCCGGAAATCAATTCACTAAAGAAAGCCAAATTTTCCCATCAGGGGCTCTCCGGTTTACTGTACAAATATGATTTAAACATAGAAAAATAAATCTCTGTTATTTTTCAAAATTATTCTCATAGTCATTAATATTTTCTTCAGTAACATCTGGTGGCATAGCACCAATTTTTGAGGATACGAAAAAGATAAATGCAAAGGAAAGTATAAAAACAAAAGCACCTATAACAAGAGAAACAAGGTATATCTCTACATAATTATGAATGTAATCATTCAATTTTATAAAAGGACTACTTAACTGTCCATCAAAGAAAATATACCCCAGAATTTTTACGGGAAAAAGTGCAATATTTTCCAACCTTCGAAAGAACACTTCATCCACCCCATTAACATAAGCAAAATAGCTTATTGAAGCAGCCCATGCTATTATACCCAAAGTAATAGCTCTGAAAAAGACAAAAATAAAATTTCTATCAAACCATTCATTTGAAGGTTTCACTACTAAATTCTCATGTACAAGTTTAGCATAAGCAAGTTTTATTTTCAAATATTCAGATTCTTCTTCTGATGCATATCCCTCTCTCCCTCTGAGATCATTTAAATCATTGTTATAATGAGCAATTTCACCTAACGAATGAAAGAAAAGTTTTTTCTCAAAAGGTGTTAACCAATAATAGGAGACCTCTCTCATCCGCGCTTTGTTTTTAAACAGAAGAACAATCGCTATTACTAACCATAACAACAATAATAGAATCGGAGCAAAAACTAAAAGAATAATCAATAAGATTCCGATCATAAAACTCCTAAGAGGTCTCCCTCTCGAAAACATTCCAGAAGACATTGTAGTAGTAAGTTTAGTTACATTTTTTTTGCTAAATATAAAAATAACAAACTATAATGCAACAACTTAACCCAAAAAAAACACCTATACCTCCACTTGTTTCCATCGACCTTTTCTAAACATCCAAAGAGCTACCAAAGCATGTAGCGAATGACAAAAAGCTATCGTGATAAAAATTCCCAGCATCTCCATTTCCAAAAATAACGCCAGGAAGAAAGCCAAAGGAATTTCGATCAGCAGAAACACAAATATATTAATAAACATAGGGGTGCGCGTATCCCCTGCACCATTGAAAGCCTGAATCATCACCATACCTACAGCAAAGAACACATATCCCAAAACAATCACCCGTAAACCTGTGCTTATCGTTTCTATTACTGCCGGAGATTCAATAAACCAACCCGCTATTGTATTTCCAAAAACAAGATAAATAACTGTAACTAAAAACAGAAAGATCACATTATACCGTACTGTTAACCATACGGAAAGCGAAGCCCTTTTTACCTTTTTTGCTCCGAGGTTTTGTCCGACAAGCGTCGAAGCTGCAGCACTCAATCCCCATGCAGGCATCAAACTAAACATAATGATCCGGAAAGTTATGGTAAGCCCTGCCACAGCATCATCTCCAAAACTACTCGACATACGGATCAGAACAATCCATGCAACAGAATCAATTAAGAACTGCCCCATTCCACTAACAGATATAGAAAGAATCCTTCGAATAACAGACCATTTAACAACAATATGTTCTCTCAAAATTACTAAATGATGTTTTCCATTTAGCAAGTGATACAACTGATAAATTACTCCTATACTCCTTCCGATTGTCGTTGCCCAGGCCGCTCCTTCAAGTCCCATTCCGCCCCAGTTTCCGACCCCGAATATCAGAATCGGATCCAGAACAATATTGATACCGTTCGAAATCCAGAGCGCACGCATAGCAAGATGTGGTTGCCCTGCTCCGCGAAAGGCTCCGTTTATAAGGAATAATAGCATAATCGCCATATTCCCGGCAAAAATTATTCTTGTGTAAGGCACACCTATTGCCAAAACTTCTTCACTTGCCCCCATTATCTGGAGAATTTCCTTTGCAAAGACAAAACCTCCTACCGCTATAACAAGGGAAAAAATAGCCCCCAACCCCACTAACTGAAAAGCTGTTGCTCCTGCCTCACTATATCGTTTCTCTCCGAATCGTCTGGCAACCATTGCAGTTGCTGCCATACTCATTCCTACTCCAATTGAATAAACAATCATCAGAATAGCTTCCGTTAATCCCACAGTAGCAGCAGCCTGTTCGCCAAGTTTTCCTACAAAGAAAATATCAACCACAGCAAAAGCTGATTCCATCATCATCTCAAGGATCATGGGAACGGACAGCACAAAAATAGCCGTCTTTATATTTACTTTTGTAAAATCCTGCTCCTTACCTAAAAGAGCATCTTTAAATAACTTCCAGCGGTTCATCTATTTTCAAAAAAGAAGTACAAAAATAGAGCTTTGCGGATGAGTGACAATCATCCAAAGACGAATAATCCGGTTAAGAGAGTCTTTTTTCTCACGAAAAGTGAAAATACACACTTACAGGCGCCATAATTATTTTTTTGGTTTATTAAAAATCAACCTACAGCAAACTAACAAAAATAAGTACAGATCAAAAACATGTGAAAGCATTATGTTCAGAGGGATTTGCGACTATTGTTCAAAGGTTTTTCAAATTGATGCGAGGCGTATTGAACGACGCTAAAAAAAGCTACTGCAAATACAGAAAAAGAGTATGTTCAACGCATAAAAATTGAAGCTGCTAAAAAATCTTTTGAACCCGGTTTCAGACAAGTTAACAAAGTAATGTTTGAAGTATATTATTACGATCTCAAAACCTTCCTTGATGTATTCAGAAAAGGAACCGGATTAATGCCTCCTGATTATCGACAACGGTTTATGAAATAAAGAAATTGTTACGATAGTCTACCTTTCCAATCTGGTTGTATTTGCTGAAAAAACAAATTAAACGATAAAAATTATAGTTTAATCTATTTTTTATTATATTTGATCGCAACTAACAATTACAACTTCATGAAACTAATCTTTTATTCATACTCAAACTTCTTGTTTCAAAAATTTACTTCTTCCGGATTTCACCACCTGTATTTTCAATAAACCGTAAATCCTATTATTTTGAAAAGAGTAATTATTGTATCCATCGGAGAGGCTACTCCGGGAATTGCTAAAGCACTATCTGAAGCATTTAAACTGAACCATGAAATTCTGGTCAAAATGCTGTACAATGCACCTACTGTATTTCTGGAAAATGCTGATGGAGAACTTGCCGAAAAGTCAAAAAGCATGCTTTCCGAACTCGGACTGGAAGTGTTAGTTCAGGATATGTCTGAAGAAGCTCCTGCGCCTTCTGCACCTGTTGATATTGCTGTCTATATTGAAAATCCTGCACAACTTACGCTCGTCAACAAACAGCTATCGGAATTTCTCGGTTGTAAAGAAAGTGAATCATTACAATTGCTTCTAAACGAACCCAGTGTTGTTTTAGGTGGTGTTTCTATGGCTACAGCCGAAAGTCTTCAAAAACGTCTGGAAGCCGAAGTCATGGCCAGTAATCCCAAAACAGATTTGTATACGCTTGAAATAACAGAAAAAGATCCATCTATACGCTCTGCTATTCTTTCTTTACTGAAAGACCAAAAAGTAGTCATTCAGAAGGATACTGAAAAATGGATTAAAAACATAACGTATGAACAGTTAAACACGGTTTTATCGCGTTATAGAACACAGAACGGAATTCGCATTTATAACCAGAGCTTTTCCAGATATACAATCCTGTTAGAAAACTTTGATCTTAATTCAGAAGCGCAAACTACCTTCCTGAAAAAAGAAATCGGCATGCCTGCCGAATCTCTCGCTGAAATTCACGATAACTTACCTGTGATCCTTGATGAATCCGTCAACTACAGCATTTTGCAAAAAAAGCTTGCTATATATCAGGAAGCCGGAATTCAATGTACCGAAGAACGTATTCCATTCGGAAAATACAAAATAGCTATCAGCAATATAACCGATACAGAAAAAACAGGGGAACTATTAGAGAAATTCTTTTCCGGCATACAAATCGGTGAAACAACCCAACGCTGGAAAGCACCGCTTCCCCTGGACAGTATACTAAGTCGGTTTTTAGAGAAGCAACTGGAGTACATCGGATGCGAAATTGAACACGAATACTAAAAAACAACTAATATGAGTTCTACTACCACAAGTAACCTGCATCTGCATGTAGCAGAACAGGGAAAAGTTCTTGCACTGAAAAATGATCACAAGGAAGCTTTACGACATTATAAAGAAGCATTAAGAATGTGTCAGAATGATGCTAACTCAGAGGTATTCCTGCAACATTACAGTCTTTGTGCCATGGAGTCTCTCGAACGCATGCAGGCACACGAAGATGTTATTGCTTTTTGTGATAAAAGTATTGCTTTTCTGGACGAAAAAAAGACGGAAAGACCTGATAAATTATTCCGTAAATACCTTGCCTCCCTTTGGGAGCGAAAAGGTATTCAGTATACATTTTTAGAGGATAAACAAGCTGCTGTTTTCGCATTCGGACAGGCACTGGAAGAAGCAGGAGACTTACTTATGCCCCTGAGCAAAGAAATATTATCCTGGTTACAACGCGGTTACAAGATAACTGATAAGCAAATTCGTGATCTACAAAACAAGCACTCGTATTTCACTGTACGAAAAGAAAATGTCAATGAAAAAATAGCTATTCAACTCCCGGAAATGATTAACCCCTTTTAAACTAAAAATCTATGAGTAATTTGACTAAATTCAGTGAAGGTGCTGCCATTCTACAACAAGTGGATGTTAGTGATATCTTCAAAAACCTGGCTTTAGGTATTGCAGAAGCACAACAAAAGCTTGATGACAATTCCGTTGCCCAGGTAATCCGGCTTTCTCAGCAACAAATCAATGGAGTATCACTTCTCCAACTCGGTTTTGCCCCGGTTTTTTATGCATTTCAGTATGCTGACATCAGTGCCAGTATCAACCTGAAAATGGCCATGAAAGAATCTATGGAGTTTGGTTTTGGTTTTGACCTTTCCATTGCCAATAAAAAAGGATACAAAGAGTCAGAACGTCAGTTTATCAGCGAGAATAATCACGAAGAATTTGCTCAGGAATTTAAAAGTTCCCGCACACTTACTTTTAAAGCCAAAGAAAGAAATACAGTAAAGGTAGAAAATAAATCTTTCCGCCTGAAAGAAGACCTTCAGGCTCTCCACAGAGTAGAAGACCTGGAAGACAGTATCGTTAGTGAAACATCTGTTGATTATCTTATACGTGAAGTACAATCCGAAAGTATTCGTGAGAACAGAAGCGAAGGAATAGACATCTGGTTAGAAGGTGGTTTTATACGTATTGAAGAAGGCTTGGCTTACAAGAAAAAGACACTGGGAGTATTAAAAATCAGGGATTACAATGACGATGATGTAGATCTTGAAGGAGACGGTTCGAATGATTTTATGATCTCCGGAAGTTTCAGTGATACAATTGATCTGGCCCTTACGAAAAATACGGGTACCGTTTATGGAGTCAGACGAGACGGAACCTTCTTTAAATATGATGGTGCAGCATGGGTTGAAATCAGTAGTACTTTACACTTTCTGCACGACAACATTCGAAATACATCCGGACGCCCAAGAGGTCATGAGGTCGTGTATGGAAGTTCGCTTCGGTACGGAACTGAAACTCCGCCGCTCACGCATCACGGAGGAGGAACTTCGTGGGAAAATCATGCAGACCATGCACTAATACATCAGGCTTTACGGGTTATTAACCGATACGATTCTTCCGCTGTAATTACGATTACAGGCTATACAGACGACAGTGGTTCCGTTAGTTACAATGAATCTCTGGCAATGCGAAGAGCAGAATCTGTAAAGAATCATATTTTCGGAAGTTCTCCTGCTGTTCGAACAGTACAGGGTACTGTCAGCGGTGGTGGAACAACAGATGTTAATAAGCGAAAAGCTACTATTACACTGGACGCAGATTATATCGTTTTTATAGATGGAAACATTACAGAGGACGCAACTCCTGAAAAGTCTTCCAGCGGTTCTAATAAATTTATTCATCTTCAATCAACTCCTGTTGCCAGCGGCTTCCACATTCTGAATGCGAGTTACGGAAATATAGCACTGGAATACACACAAGACTCCGGCTTTGAGCAAGTCCTTACGTATGTTGGCGAGCAACTTGAACATTATTCTTCCGAAACCCGGGAGAGCAGACATTACTTCCTTCACAATGAATCTATTATGAAATTTCATCTTTTCTCGATGGATTCCGAAGATATTTCCATTGATTATTCCAGAGAAGAAAGTCTGGATACCAATGAAACGGAAGATACCTTCATGTCAGGAAAAACAATGAACTCCTCATCTATGGCACAAGAAACCTTCAAAGATGTTTCAAAAGATAATACGTTCGCTTTAGGAGCCAATGTTGACTTCCGGATGGCAAAACAATTTGAAATGTCCATGGAAGGAAATGCCTCGATGTCAGCTCGCTTAGTTGCCGTACCTGCACCGGAAAGCTTTCTGAACTTTGTACAAAACACTTTCGTTACAACAGATTCTGATAACGAATAATAACGATGAACCAATATGCCTGCTATTGACACTGTACAAAACACGTTGACCAACTCTCCCCTGTCAACCATGATTGAAAAAATGGGACTTTCTGTTGCGAATGCTCAGGCCGCACTGGATAGTAATTCCATCGAAATGTTAAAAAAAATGGCTACGACCAAACTCACGATTGGAAGTAAAGAAATGAATTTGATTAATCTGGGGTTCGTTCCCAGTTTTTACACCTTCACAGAAGCCAGTTTTGAAGCAAAAATGGAATTTTCTCTTTCAGAATCCATTTCCTATGGAATATCAGGAGAAGTTTCTGTGAATACAGAAGTTGTCTCAGCCAATGTCAGTGCTCATTTTGCAAGAAAATTTGAACAATCGGCCTCCGCTTCTTCCAGTATTGCAGCCAGAATGGTATCTCTTCCACCTCCTGAAAACCTGATTGAGATGTTGAGAAATCTGGATACAGAAGAAGACAACGCCTGAATACTTTTAACGACAAAAAACAATTAACTATGTTTGGAAACAGAAGACCACGGATAGGACAAGAACTCCTTGACGTACCAATGGGCGACATGATTCGCCAAATGGCTTTTGCGATCGCTGAAGCCCAGATCCAGCTGGATCAAAACTCAATTGATGTTGCTGAAATGATGGGTGGTTTACGCACCATAACAGATGACTTGGGTAATGTTACTTTTGAAGATAGTCGTGTCTTTTTCGGGAACGAGCTAGTCCAAATAAATACAGCTATCGCTCTGCATAATAGTAGTGAGGATGTACTATTGAAAAACGAAATACGTAAAGCGCTCGGAGAAGGTAATTACACCCCAAATCTTGAAGTACACACGGATCAAGAAATACCCAAAAACGAAGACATTTCTACAGATGAAGCCCTTACTTACAACGGAATGATTTACATCAAAAATGAAGGTGGAACATCAGATCCGGCTACTGCTATATCCTTTGCCAGTTTTCAAATCGCACAAAAAGGATCTATTGATCCTTCCGACGAAATCTCACTTCCCCGACGAATTTCTATGATGGAACTGGGCTTTACCCCTACTTTTTATCAATTTGTCGATACAATAATTGAAGTGAAAATTTCGATTAAGTATACCCAGGAAGGAGAAGTCGGTTATTCACGTACCACTAATAATCGTTCTTCTTCTGCGAGTCTGGGAATCGGTTTTGGTCGTATTAAAGGTGGAAGATCCGTTCAGACTTCACAGGTTAATGCTACATATTCACAGAAATATAGCTACTCTGCGGAAGGTTCAAGTCTGCTGCGTACTAAATTGGTTCCTATTCCACCACCCGCAGTACTTGAGCAGCGAATTCAAATGATGCTTGAACAGGAAATCATAGATCAGGAAAATTCTAATTAATTCTATTCATCCGGCAGCTATCTCTCCAGGGATAGCTGCTTTAAAGCTCTACCGGTCGTATGCGTAATGTTGGTAAAGAATTACTTAATGCACCTTTTCCCGAATTGATACAAACACTTGGTGTCGGTATAGCCGAAGCCCAGTTCGCTCTTGATAAGGTTTCTATTCGGATGGCTCAGCTAATGGCTGGTTTTAAACTGGATGAAGATGATAACCTCGTCCGGGATGAAACTTCCCTGATTAAGCTGAAAGAGGGCACTCCCGGTGTCAGTTTACTGGCACTCGGTTTTACTCCTACATTCTATCAGTTTGTTGAAACACATATAGAACTCAAACTTGCGATCTCTATGAAAACCGAATCCGATGTCGGAGTCAGCTCAAAAGTAAAGGGAACCGCCTGGTCTCCATTCGGGGTCGTCAGTGCTTCCGTTAATGCGAGTTATTCACAGAAATACCAGTACGAAGCTAGTGGAAGTTCAGAAATGAGAACAAAACTGGTAACCGTTCCGGCACCCCCGATGTTCGAACGACGATTAAAAGAAATCATGGATGAATCTGCTACAGAAGACCTGAATCCGGATCCACAACCTGAATAAAATTCTATGGCAAAGAGTTGGAAAAAAATTATTCAGAAAGATCCTTCCCCTCCTTTGGAAGAAGATTTGTCCTGCGAATTGGTTCAGCCTACTCTTGATGAAGTTGCTGCACAACATAAAGAGTTAGAACAATTACTTCAGGAGCGAAAATCACTTGAAGAAGAAATGAATACCCTTATTGATTCGGGTATTTCAAACGAAGATACTGATCCCAGGTTTTCCGGAACTATTGAATCTTTTGCTAACAAAAGAAAAGCTGAACAAAAAAGAAGATCTACAAAAGAAAAACTTGAAAAACAGTTACTTACTAAAAATAAGGAACAGGAAAAATGGGAGCGTAAAAAACAACAACTCAAAGAAAAGGTATACCAACAAAAAAGGCAACTCAAAGAGAAAATTGAGTTCCGACAAAAAATCAACCCTCAAAAGGAGAAAGACCTTCCGCTTAACCGACCCAATCATTCAGAAAAATCTCCTGAAAGACAATGGTTCAGTATAGACTATGAAACAAGAAAAAAGCAAAACAAAGTTGTACGAAAAAAGAAGGCTACAATTTCTTTTAATCGCCCATCCGAGAAAAAATCACCGGATTTATTTGAAATCAGGGATGCAAAGAAATTAACTCAAAAATTCAGTTCCCCAATCCAAAAACGATCTGTCAGGCAGGCAGAACGACCATTGAATCGTCCAAAAAAGAAAAACAATAAAATTCCTTATTTGCTTGTTCGCTCTACTTTGATAAAGGATAAATGGGAGGAAAAACATGATAAAAGAAGAGAAGAACAACAAAGACAGGTTGTTATAACTCATATCACACAAATCGTTGATCCTCCTCTTCGCTCCTTTTATTCGGATAAAAAACCGGTAAATCCCAAGCAGACAAAGGAGCCGTCTGACTGTAAAAGAAAACTCAATAAAAAAGAAGATTCTTTTTACGACCAGAAGCGAAAAGAACAATTGAAAGAACAGTCTTTATTAGCAAAAAAAGCGGAGCGGGCACAAGAAGAAAAGGAATTTCGAAAAAAAGAAAAATTGAAACTTAAAGCCAAAGAAAAATACAGTTAAACTATGAGCCAATCAGGATATAACTCACTTGCCCTTCATGAAATACTTCTCAGTATTGCTAACAGTCTGAATGAAGCACAACATACATTGCGCAGTATGCCTGCTTATGATGAATACGGAAGACCCAACACCTTATATCACCTCCCCTATCTTGATTTCAATCTGGAGGTCGTTTCTTCATTTGAATCAACAGAAAGTACAATTCCGGAAGATACCGCAAAGCGAGTGACTTCTGATTCTTTTTTACGCAAGGAATCTTTTGCTCAATTATCTTCCGTTAATGCGATTCGGTTTATTCCCTACAGGAGCACTGAATCTTCTTCTAAAAATACAGGGGCTATTACCAGCTCTATTTCCGGCAGATTTGTAGCTGTAATGCCTAACGAAGGTCAAAGACAAGTCGTTATGACCTATTCAAGCGAACTAACAGAACAAACCGATCTACATATCGATTATACTATATCTCTTCGGTTAGTCTACCCTGATAATACACCAGTAGTCGGACAGCGGGTCGAACTGAATTTTGATGAAATGACCAGTTCTGCTATCAATTCCGCTATGCAAGTAACCGCTCCAATAGTACTTGAAAGCAATGATGGATTTACCAATACAGAAGGAGAATTCTCTTCCACCCTACGTTTTGATAAAGATGATTATTCAACCGGAGCTACTTTTGTTTTTGTAGCCAACAGTGGAACCCAGTTTTTATCAATAGCTATTAGTAAAGATTAATACCTGACCATGATTACATTCAAATATATAAGCTTCACAATTAAATTAAACGATACGCAGAATACTCCTGTTAATGATTTGGCGCTCTTTGTGCAGTACTTCAATTTTTCAGAACAAAAATGGGTTAACATCTATCGTTCTATTGTATCCAACGGCACCTTTTTTTGTAGAGGGACTGTCTCTTCTACGCTCAAATACAGACAACCTTTTTTAGAAGCGATTCAGAAGGGGCTGATGCTACCTGTACGCATTGTTCCAACACAAAAAATCTATGATAGCAAACAAAAAGAAATTATAGGCATGACTTTTTCTCATGTGTACAATCCGGAAAATGATATGCTGGAGTTTGATTTTGGCTCTATGTGGCTTATGCCGGAAAATAGCATTGCAAAATATGCAACCTACCATGACTTTGTAACCATAGCTTCTCTTTACCCGCCTGAAATGACTTCTGTTACAGAAAATTCAGATGATATACCTATCAGGTCAATAGATGGTCAATGTGAACAGCAGTTGAATGAATGCACAACCAATCTTCAGACAGTCAGTTCTCAATATGAAAAATTATATTCAGCCCATCAAATACTGGCTCGTTCCAATCGGGCAACTCTTTCACTAAATAAGGAACTGGAAGGTCAATTAACCAGCCTCAAAAACGATTTACTAGACCAGGAACTTCAAATTCAAAAGCTACAAGATACAATCGCTGCATTATCAGTAGAAGAAAATCCCACAGAGGGAAATCAACTTATTCCTATTAATTCTCTCTACAGTAACATACTCGGACAAGTTGAAACGGTCAATAAATCAACCGAAACTTCTGCATTTAAACTCTCCAATCTCTCTTTAAAACTAAAAGCTATTATTCAAAAAGACGGAGACAACCTCAGTGCTTCGTTGCTGGATCCGTCCCTTTCTGATACTATAAATGGTAATTCTATCAGTGAGCTTTCTTTCGAAATTACTCCAACACAGAATCAGAATCCAGCGACTGCAAAAATGCCCGATCTGAGTGGATTAACAGAAACTGCCGTGCGCAGGGTATTGCAAAGTATTGGTTTACGTCTCAACCCCGTATATCAGCAAAATTTCAATGTCGTTCACGGTAGTGCTTTCAAACAAACTCCCGAACCGGGTACAACTATCCAACCCAATCAATTAGTAACCGTAATTTTCAGCAAACATGAGTAATGACAATACTAATCCGGTAAAACTATTCAGCGAACTCCTCGGAGGGCCACTAGGTGAACTCATCAGTAGCATTGGTAAAGGTGTAGGAGAAGCACAGGCTGCACTGGATGAAGGAGCGCTTCGCCAAACACTTGAATTATATAATAGCGAGAAAGACAGTGAACGTTCTGAAGAAGAAATGAAACTGCTTAACCTTATCAGAAGTATGGGATACCAACCCACCTTTTATACGATTCCCGAAACAGAAGTTGAAGCTCAGATTTCATTATCAATGGATCTGAATTCGGAACAAACGGGTATCGTTGGAAAACATCCACTTTCCAAGTATTCCGTTAATGCGATTCCTGTCAACGCGGGAAACGTTAACCGCTATAATCTGCAATCCAATGCAATGGCCAAATTAAAGTTCAAGATCGTTCCTGTTCCTCCACCTTCTTCTGTACCTGAAATGCGTGTCGTTCCTGATCTTATGCATCAGAAATGGAACAATGTAAAAGCAATACTACTCTCTCTGGGGTTTGAAGTACAGTTTCAGAATCAATTGGGAGATATTTTGAGTGAGGACACATTAGAAGAAAAGACAATTACAGCGCAAAGCATTCCTGAAGGAACAATAAGTACAGTCAATACTATTCTAACTCTTACTTTTACGGACTAATATACTTACCGGGGAATTACCATTGGACATCAGGATAGGAAATGCAGATGGTCTTAATCAATTCATTATTGCCAATGGCATACTAAATGATAATTCCCCGGAAGCTTTAAACCGGTTCTTATTGCACTTTGTACAAATTCCCGTTTTTGGTGGTAAATTTACTTAGCTTTCCTTGGGTTACAAGCTTTTCCAATTGAATCTCCGCATTTTCTCTTGACTCTCCGGACAACACGGAAAATTCTTTTGCTGTAAGTGTCGGATAGATCGAAAATAAATCGCTCCATTCTTTTCCGTACTCTTGTTTTTCTCCCTGAAACAACTTCAGAACAGATCCTTCATACACCGGATAGGGTTTTGAACCATATACGCGCTCAACAGCATTTTTCTCATCTATAAAAAAGATGGTTGGAAAACCTCTTACTCCCATTTCACGAGCAAGTTGTAAGTCTTCTTTAAACAATCTTTCTGCCTGCCCTCCTTCGTAATCAGCCTTTAGACGTTCCACATCTAGCCCTGTTGTTTTTGCTGCCTGCTCCACATACTTCCACTTCGTTATATTCTTCTTTTCCAGGAATACCAGCTCTCTTAACTCACGCAAAAATTTCACTGCCTTTGTCTCATCCTGCATTTGAGCAGCCTTAAACGCAATAGAAGGAGGATACGAAGAGTTAAGCGGGTCTTCCAACCATACATCACCATCAATAGGCATATCATAATACACACTAACCTCGTCCCAGTGGTGAGCCACATCAGAAGGCTTATTGATCCCTCCACTATTATAACTCCAATCCGGCAGCAATCCACCCATTCTGTAATCAATGTCCAACGCATAACCGTACTCCAACTTTAGTTTTCTTAATTGTGGCTCTATCCCCCAACAAGAAGAACAAATAGGATCTGTAAAGTAAATAACACGTACAGGTTTAGCTCCTTCATTCTCTACATCAATCTTATTTTCAGAAGTCTCCGGTCCTGTTTCGCACATTCCGGTTTCAATATCACACAACAGCGGATTATTCTCTTTTGTATTTTCCATTTTTTCTTTATTTGACTTATTCGCTACAACTTGTCCACTACAACCGTTCATTGTCATTAAGAACAAAAAAGCACTCATTATTCCTTTTATCTTCATATCCTACCTCTTTCCCGTAAAAGCATGAAATAACGCTTTTGATACATTATTCAGTTATCTTTGTACAAAGATAGGCTCAGACAGTCATACTGTCAATTAGTCAAAAATTTATGACTACCCATGAATACTGATAATCAAAACAATTGCCCGGCAGAAAATGCGATAAAACTTCTTTCAGGAAAGTGGAAACCACAGATTTTTAAATTGGCGGTCGAACAGCCGATTCGTTTTAATGCTTTATTACGAGCCTTACCCGGGGCAAGCAAACAAGCAATCGCTACCGCTTTAAAGGAATTAGAAGAAGCCGAAATACTAGATAAAATCAAAATCAATGAAAAACCATTGCATATTGAATATCATCTAACCGAAAAAGGAAAATCAATCGTTCCTGTTTTTCAACAACTGGAGACAATTTTCACAACTACGACAGAATCTAACTGATTTCTTTTCGTATTTCCGGATATGTTCTAAGTATTAGTACATAATTTCTATTTTGTCTGGCGAATCTACTTTGACAACTTGCCTAAGATCTCTATCTTTCTTTGTAAAGAATACATAAAATTCATGCTTATGAGACTTTTTCTTCTGAAAAAAGCAGATTTGTTATTCGGAATCAATCATTCGAGAGGTTATTTTGGTACATCTGTTAAAAATGAATATGCAACTGCATCTGCTTACGAAGATGTGCTACAACAAACCGAAAATGCGGAATCACTTAACAACCAAATTCTTCATCTACCGGAAGGATTATCTCTATTCTCAAGTAACCGGAAAACTATACGAAAAAAGTATGGGCGACCTGTTTTCTATTTACGCTCTCTTCCTTTTCAAAGCAAAATGGAAATCCTGTTTTTTAAACAAACAGTTGAAAAAATGCGTATTCACATAGAATGTCATTTGTACGAAAACCGTCTGTGTATGGTCAAATACAAATTTCCGTATGCTGATGAAAGACAAAGCGCTGCTATCCGAAACAAAATTCTATCCGATTATGATTATTCAGACACATCAGGTAAAATTTCGGTAAAAGACGATCTTCAACAAGCACTTTACATAAAGGGTAAGTTTGGACTGGAAATCAATTATTTGAATCTTAAAAATGAAGCGTTCTCAGATCTATTATCACCTGAACCAGAAGCACTTGTAGAAGACACTCAATTACACAAAGCCATTCAGTGGTTACAAATACAAAAGAATTAATGTGTAGTCGCTATTTCTACCCTAACGACTACACTATTAATCGTCTCAATTTACCGTAATCTTATCTTGAACATCGACTTTAGTTAGAGCAATCTCTACAACCTCTTTCATTGTTTTTACATAATGAAATGTAAGCCCCTTCAAATAATCCGGCTTGATCTCTCCGATATCCTTTTTATTCTTTTCACAAAGAATGATCTCTTTAATATTAGCTCTTTTTGCCGCCAATACCTTTTCTTTAATCCCGCCTACCGGCAATACCTCTCCACGAAGTGTTATTTCTCCCGTCATCGCCAGGTCTTTCTTCACTCTTTTCTGAGAAAACAATGAGGCAAGAGAAGTTAACATTGTAATTCCCGCCGAAGGTCCGTCTTTTGGTGTAGCTCCCTCAGGAACGTGAATATGTACATTCCATTTATCAAATACCTCAGGCTTGAGGTCAAACCATTTCGCGTGAGCTTTCAAATACTCTAATGCAATTACAGCTGACTCTTTCATCACATCCCCAAGATTTCCTGTAAGTGTCAATTTTCCTTTACCAGGCGTCAGTGATGATTCAATAAACAAAATATCACCTCCGACCTGAGTCCATGCCAACCCGGTGACAACTCCTGCCACCTCATTAGTAATAGAACGATCTTTTTCTCTTCCCGGTCCTAATACCTTTTCTACTTCTTCGGCAGTCATCTTGGGAGTAAACTCTTCTTCCAAAGCGATTTGCCGGGCGCGGTTCCGAACAATTTTAGCGACAACCTTATCTAACCCTCTGACACCTGACTCATTCGTGTATTCTACCACCAACTTTTCAAGAACAGATTTGGTTAACGATAATTGTTTTTTGTCTACCCCGTGCTCCCCCAGTTGTTTTGGCAACAAGTGTCGTTTGGCAATTTCTACCTTTTCTTCAATTGTATATCCGTTTACTTCTATCAATTCCATACGATCTCTCAATGGTCCCTGAATAGTCGCTAAATTATTTGCCGTGGCAATAAACATCACCTTGGAAAGATCAAATTCTGTCTCAACATAATTATCGTAAAACGAACTGTTTTGTTCCGGATCAAGTACTTCCAACAAAGCAGAAGACGGGTCTCCGTGATTACTCCGTCCTAACTTGTCAATTTCATCAAGCACAAACACAGGATTGGCTGATTCGGCTTTTTTAAGACTTTGCATTACCCTACCGGGCATTGCTCCGATATATGTTTTTCTATGTCCTCGTATCTCTGATTCATCATGTACTCCTCCTAATGACATTCTCACATATTTCCTTCCAAGTGCTTCGGCAATTGATTTCCCTAACGATGTCTTTCCTACTCCCGGAGGGCCATAGAAACAAAGAATAGGTGATTTCATATCTCCTTTCAATTTCAGAACTGCCAGATACTCCAGAATACGTTCTTTCACCTTCTCCAAACCGTAATGATCCCGGTTAAGAATTTTATCAGCCCGCTTTAAATCCAGATTATCATCTGTATATTCATTCCAGGGAAGATCCAGAAGATTATCCAGATAGTTGAGCTGAACCGTATATTCAGCGGCCTGAGGATTCATACGCTGTAAACGATCCATTTCTTTGTTAAAGAGTTTGTTTACGCGTTCATCCCAGTGTTTTTTACTGGCCCGATCCCGCAAATCAGTCACATCCTGCTCCTGAGGATTATCTCCCAATTCTTCCTGAATCGTACGCATTTGTTGGTGCAGAAAATACTCCCTCTGCTGACGATCCATATCCGTCTTAACTTTCTGCTGAATCTGATTTCTCATATCCAGCAATTGGATTTCGAAAGAAAGGTGCTCTAAAACTAATTGCGCACGTTTCTTAATATCCAGTTCTTCCAACATTCCCTGTTTCTTCTCAACATCCGCATTCATATTGGATGAAATGAAGTTTACCAGAAACGTCGGACTCTCAATATTTTTAATCGCAAATGCTGCTTCTGATGGAATATTCGGCGAATCACGGATAATCTGCAAAGCCATGTCTTTCATCGATTCATACATCGCTTCAAATTCACGGTCATTTTCTTCCGGTTTAATTTCCGGTAAAAATTCAGTAGTGGCTTTTAGAAAAGGCTCTGACTCCAGTGCCTCTTTCCATTCGAAGCGTCTTTTCCCCTGAATAATAACAGTTGTCGTACCATCAGGCATCTTCAGTAAGCGAAGAATCTGAGCCATTGTTCCTACCTGATAGAGATCATCAAACTCAGGAGTTTCTTCATCCTGATTCTTCTGAGCTACTACTCCGATAATTTTACTACCCTTGTTTGCTTCCTGAATCAAACGAATTGATTTATCCCTTCCTACGGTAATAGGAATTACTACCCCCGGAAACAGTACATTATTCCTCAAAGGAAGAATAGGTAATACTTCGGGTAGATCCATTCTCTCCATCGCTTCCTCATCATCACTCGTAATCAACGGAATAAACTCCGAGTCTCCATCCAGCATTCCTGTAAAATTTATTAATTGATCGTTCTTGTCATTCATATTGTCAAAAGGCCTACGCCAAATTGTCAGTTAATACTTGTATATACTTCTCCACCCCAATGATTATCTATATAACCATTAAGAACACATAAAGTTTCAAGATTCATGCCACTAAGAAAAAACTGAAATTTTGTCTTATTTCAGTTCATACAGATAGGTTAAAACCGATTTGTCGGCAGCTGTAAGTGCAATACCTCTGCGCTGCATCATGTTTTCAGCGGTTTCAAACACTTTTTGAAGATCGAATTTTATCTCTGGTGCTGCACCCCAGGCAAATGAAGGAATGTATTTTGGAGGAAATTCCGCACCAAATACATTAGCGGAAACACCTACAACGGTTGCTGTATTAAACATCGTATTGATTCCTGATTTTGCATGATCTCCCATCAAAAGCCCCAGGAATTGTACATCTGTCTGAACCATATCTTGCTTTTCGTAAGAGTATACTTTTACTTTTCCGTAGTTATTTTTTAAATTTGAGCTATTCGTATCAGCTCCCAGATTACACCATTCTCCGATAACAGAATTCCCTAAAAATCCATCATGCCCCTTATTGGAATACCCGATAAAAATGGAATTTGAAACCTCTCCTCCTACTTTACAGTGTGGTCCAAAACTGGAAGCTCCGTACACTTTCGCTCCCATTTTCAATGTCGCATGTTCAGCCAGAGCCAACGGTCCTCTGACCATAGCTCCTTCCATAATTTCAGCATCTATACCAACATAGACTGGTCCATTGGTCGTATTCAGAATCGCTCCTTCAACACAGGCTCCTTCTTCCAGAAAAACAAGTTCTCTATCCCCTATTACCGTATTGGAAGAAGAGAGGGATTGTGATTTTCTTCCCTCCGTATGAAAAAAGAAATCATTTTTCAGAACTTTCGCATTCTCCTGAAACAAATCCCAGGTATTCTCAAGTATTAACAACGGTTGATTCACTGCTATTTTCACTTCAAAACCGTGCTTATAGATACCTTTTCTTGCGATCCAATTGTGTTCTGTCCGCAATTCTTCTCCAACTTTCAAGTTAGACACTTCTCTGGCCAGAGATTGATCCGGAATAACAGCAGCATTAATATGAAGGTATTCCGTGTTTTCATCTGCCTTTGCGTATCGCTCATTCAAATACGTTTCCGTAGCAAATACACAAAACTCGTTATCATCTCTTCCCAATAAACGTAACCAGCGCTCTCTGTTCGTAAACAATCCCATTCTCAATTCCGAAAGAGGACGTGTGAGCGTTAATGGATTGAAGCGCTTGTGTAATTCGTTATCGTGAAAAGCTAAATACATACTATCGATTTGTGCAATTATAGGTTAAAGATACATTATTCCGAAAAAGCTCACCGAGTAAGTTGTCAAAAATTGCTAAAACAAAAAGCCCCGATAAAATACCGGAGCTTTATACTATAGTGTAATAAACTTTTATTTCTTAAACTTACCGTAACGCGAGTTGAATTTGTCAATACGTCCTGCAGTATCCACAAACTGAACTTTACCTGTAAAGAAAGGGTGAGAAGTATGAGAAATCTCCAATTTAACTAGAGGATACTCATTTCCGTCTTCCCATGTTACTGTTTCTTTCGAAGGTGCACAAGAGCGGCACACGAACGAATAATCATTCGAAACATCCTTAAAAACTACTAATCTATACTCTGATGGATGGATATCTTTCTTCATCTCTTTTAAATTTCTTAATTCTATCTCCGTGAAACGGACTGCAAATTTAGTGTTTTATTTCTTACAAAATCAAATATTCGCAAAAATATTTTTTTCATCGGGTTAATCAGCAAAATTAGTCTTGAATTCGATCCAAATTCGCCTCATGTTTTCCTTTCTGTTTACTACTTTGCAAAGCAAATACATTTTCGCATGAAAAAGCAAGATTTAGAAGCAAATTTTATTTCTTTACTGGGTAATTACTCTTCGGATTTGAATTTCATAACAACGAACCTTACTCACCTCATCACTGCCTATTCGGAGAAAGGCAGACATTATCACAATTTGGAACATATTGCAAATATGTTATCCGAACTGAAAGAAGTTATAGCGGACGTTTCTTCTCCTGACACCATACTGTTCTCTATTTATTATCACGATATTGTCTATGATCCGAAAAGAAAAGACAGCGAATACCAAAGTGCTTGTCTGTGCAGAAAGATTCTGGATGCAACTGACTTTAAAGAATCATCTGCCTGTTTCCAACAAATTATGGCAACGAAAGATCATTTATTGAGTACTGATTCGGACACCAATATCTTACTGGACATTGATCTTTCTATTCTTGGCAAAGAAAAACGTATTTATACTGAATATAGTTCTCAAGTCCGAAAAGAATATGCGATGTATCCGGACTTTTTGTACAAACCGGGACGAAAAAAAGTATTACTTCACCTCCTTCAATCAGACTTCATATATAAAACAGATTATTTCAGGAATAAATACGAGGATCAGGCCAGAAAGAATCTGGAAGATGAAATACGCAGTCTGTAAAGCAATTCCAACGACTTTATTCCTGTTCTACTACTTTTTTAGTATCTTCATTGTCTAACATATTTGATATGTCAACAAACCATAAAATTTCCAGACTTACTTTTGAAATAACCTACCCTTTATCTCAAAAGGAAGCCACACAGCAACAAAAACATCTTGAAAAGATGTCACAACAGGAGATTCCGGAAATGCTTGAGCATATTTTCAATACAATTCCTGATATAGACAAACGATCTCTGGTTTTGGATCAACTTGAAATTGATTTGGAGGAAATTGACTTTGTTAACTCCAAAGCCGTTTTCCTTGAAAAAATAAAAAAAACAGTCAAAGAAAAACTTACCGAGCTTCAGCGTAAAAACTCCGACTCAAAAGAAATGGTCAAATCTTATCAGGATCCTGATCTTATTTTATTCATTTTGAGAAACGGACATTTGCCCTGGTGGGCAGATCACCTAAGTTCAACTTCCGTAAGAGGAATAATAAATAATACAGCATTACTGGAGGATAATGAATTTGTACAACGACTCTTTACTGAGTTGAATAATGATGCTTCAATCGTCCGGTTTATTAGATATTTCAAAGGTACCCCCCTTGTTTTATTTCTGGAAAAACAATTGCCGAAGAATTTTATTTCCGGAGAGATCATGTCTTTTATTCAACAACTCGCTCCTGAAAAAAGTGAGCTTCTTTATTCGTCCTTAATTCGGTTGACATCAAGTACGAAGCCACAACATTTACTTGCGTATAGTATTCGGTTTGTTCATTTATTGCTAAACAATTCTCCTTATACAATGGCTACCATCTTCGAAAAAAAACTTGTTTCCATTTCTTCTCTCCCCTTTTCCAAGGAAGAGACAGACCGTTTTTACGCAGCTATACAACAACCTGACTACATACGAGAAATTGAAGATGATAACGATACTCCTGAACTAAACGAGGATGACTTTACTCACAATAGTATGGTTTCCAAAGCAGGGCTTATACTTCTACTTCCTTTCCTTCGAACTTTCTTCGAAGCGACCGGACTCGTCTCTGAAAACACATTCCGATCTAAAACCGATCAACATTATGCCGTTTACTTATTGAATTTTCTGGCTACAGGAGAGGACACTCTCCCCGATGAGCATTCTTTGTTAATGGAAAAATTACTCTGTGGCATGGATCTGAATGAGGTTCTTCTTCCCTTTAACGGACTAAGAAAAGGACATGCTGAGGAATGCGAATTTCTGTTGCAGACCGTAATCGAACGGTGGAAAGCACTCAAGAGTAGTTCTCCTCAGACCATCCAAAAAAGTTTTTTGAGCAGAAGTGGTTTTTTGAGCAGACAGGCCGATGGAACCTGGCGATTATTTATAGAGCGGGAAACAATTGACCTTTTATTGGATAAACTTCCATGGACTATTTCTATATCCCGAATTCCATGGACTACGGAAATGATTTATACCGAATGGTAAAAGTATCGTATAAACATTCTACTCAAGAAAATCTATACAATACTTTTTATCTTATCCCATTTTTACTTTAGGTAGCAACTACCGAAATAACTGATCGTGTCCCGTTTTGTAATACGGCTCCTGTTCTCAAATCAACAATATCAAATGTATAGTAGAAGCTGTCGACTCCTCTAAAGAAACTCAACGGTTGATAATATATAGAAGTGACAACGCCTTCGTTCAATACAACACCCGCTACCCCAAATTGGGTTGTATTCCCGGGGTCATTCGGATGATTATAAGTATTGATCATACCAACTTGTTGTTCATCTGTTGCTGCTCTGTCTGTTGCATAAGGTTGTTTTACCCCTTTTTTATTCACCAGATACAATCTGATTTGTTCAGGTGAATAACGATTCGTGTCATATTGAATAGCTTCTTTGATATCTATAATCACTTTTCTGGTCTCAGCATAAAGTGCCTTACTTTCATTGACCGTTGCTGCTGAATCCGATGGTAACATCATTTTCGAAACAGGTTTCGCATATGCATAGTCTCCAAGACTGTAAGATGCAATATAAGGTTCTGAAATAGCCGGTATATTCAATTCACTTTCTGTTGTGGGAGTTGGAATCTCATCGCAAATACAATCACAATCAATATAGTAGGGCAGCGCAAAATCAGCTATTACCTGATCCGGTTCTAAAGCATTTGTTGTAACAGGGCTGGTCACCTGATCAACCGGAACACCGCTTCCTAAAGCTAATTCTACCCTGGCTAATTGCAATTTCTCAGCTTCAAGATACTGCATCTTCTTCACTTCTTCGGTTGATTTTATCGGCTGATATTTTAATCTCGCAATATCCACATTGACTTGTTTCAGTCTTTTATTAATTCCAATTGCATATTCTCTGGAAGGAACACTAACTTTTACCGGATCCCCATTTACAACCATAATGTATGTTCCTCCTTTCGGAACTCCTGCCTGGTGAGAAATTCCCGGGTGACGTTTTATGAAATTAGAGAATAACTTAGTATCATTTTGTGTGAGGTATTGAATACGATACTGATACGTATAATTCAGCAGGGTTAACCCGCGGTATTTCCCTCCGTAAATCAGGTTTCTGAATACGGTATTGTTTTCGGAAAAATAAGATGAAATCGTAGCATATAACTCAGAACTATTGTTCAGTTTTAAACTTCTTTCCACAAGATCCAGAATTTGATTTTGAGCAACAGTAACATTGATTGCATATTGTTTAGCACTCAAATAGGTTTGGATAAAGCCATCTTTATCATTAGGCTTTGTACCGGTATACCCAAAATTAAAATCAGTCAAATCAAAAGGTAACATTTCTGTTCTAAGTGTATTCACACTTCGCGCCAGTCCGAGCATATTGGTTGAAAAATACTGAATGGCTTCCTGCATACTTCTTCTTTGCGCATAAACGGGTAGAATCAATTCCTGGGCAGCATATTCAACTCTTGTTTCTGTTACTTCCTGCTGTTTAGAAGTACCAACCTCAGGATTGTCGTTTACTCTCATCAATTCCTTTGAGGATCGGAACATTTCTCCAACCTGAGGTTGTGTAACAGATCCCTTATCATCTGCCCCACTATCAGCCTGATTGACTAATGAAGAAAGAAAAGAAGGCATTGGTTTCAACTCTACTCCCCTCCTTACCACTGCAATCTGGTTAAACAATCTGTTCAGGTCATTTTTTAATTCCGAACTGATAGTTACATACTGGCTATGCAAATCTGTAAAATTACATCGCTCTTTTATATCTTCCAGAGAAGGTCCTGACAATCGTACGGTAATATACTTAAATGGCAGATTGAATCTTGAACGCAGATCTTCCAGTTCCTGCTCTACTGCCACATAGTTTTGCCTGATTGCACCTTCTATCCTCAAGAAATTATACTTGTCCGTATCATAGTATAACGGAGTTTCTATCGGACCTTCATCACTGATCTGGACAGAATCCTGATTTTCATACGCCAAAGGGCGTAAGCCTTTTTTAAATAAGCATTTCTGAATAAACTGGTAGCTCCAGTTTTTTTCCAACGTCCCCAATCCGTCTACCGGTTCATTTATTGAATAGTAATATGGAATAGAACGTAAACTTAAAGGGGCTTGTTTTTCTACGCTTGGTGTAATCAGTACGGGTTGTCCTACTGTTGAGGGTGGTACGGGTGTTGCCGAAGGGTTATTTATGAGATTCAAATTGAATCGTCTTGTCATCAGAACCATACGTTTGTGCAACATAATGATTTTATCCAGTGCATCCCTTTTTTCAACTACAGCCGGTGAAGGAGCAAAGTAATTTCGATATTTCCAGGTTTCACACTCTTCATTACTTCCCATTATCTCCCCCAGTAAAAGGTGTTTGGGGAAACAACTCATATCCGGACAACACTCCGCCATTAATGCTGTAGCTTCTTCACAAAACTCATCATAAGCGAGGATCAGGTCTTTTATAAAATCATAAAAGTATTGTACTCCCAGGTATCGTGGTCCTGTGGATTGTTGATTCAGGAAATTAGTCCAGGTTACATTCGGTAGCCCGGCAAAAGGGTTACTTCCTCCATAAACAGGTGCCAGAATACCCGCAAAATCAGTATACGTCTGCCGAAGTGCTTCGAACAAAGCCCTGTACAAAGTAGCATTAGATGTAGAAAAATCGCTGATAAATCCATCTCCCTGAATCTGGTTTACGTAATTCTTCGAAAATTCATTGTAATTCGTGCTCTGTGGAGTTGACGGTTCAAACCGGGGACGACGAATGATAAACCGGGGAAGATCATACCCGGCATTCTCACCTGTTTTTGGTGCACACGTTCGCGGAATTATTTTCTGAATCAGGTCTGTCTTACTAACCAGTAACTTCCGAATAATAAAATTTCTGTTCATGCCCCGCTCGTCACAACTTCTCCCCAGACAACTTTTCAAATCGGCATCCAACACCTCCAAAAACAATAGAGCAACCTTATCGTCCAGAAAACCGGAAGGCTCATTCAGAAAACTTGTTGTAGTACCATCTTCAATATCTGCATCAACTGAAAGAATTTCAAACAAATTCACATCCTGAAGTTTTGTGACCGGATCTATAAAAGGTCCGTATAACACGCCGGATGGTAAGGTATACGTTCTGTATCTGTTTATTTCACAATCTCCCAATGACAGTAAGAATCCCTCAGAAGAAACCCCCAAACCTCCTGAAATATTTAGCAAAGGTGGATTAGATGTAGTATTTAACTTTAACTCCAGACCACACACCACGCCAGAGCCAATTAACTTGACGCGGGTTAATCTGTTTTGTTCATCAAGATATGTAACCATTTGGTTAAGCTGCGAACTGGTTAGTACCTGATTTCCTTCAAATACAGGATAACTATTTGTTAACTGGCTCATAATTCTCTTTTTAATTTGTTCCTAAACTTGTTCTGTCCAATACAATTGTATTTTCACCTATTGTGTCTTCTATATCGCAATCGTGAAGTAATCCTTTTGGATACACACTTCTCAATCCGTCTATCACTTCTATCAAATCCGCAAGTGCTTTATTCAAGCTTAGCGTATCTTTGTTTTCTTTACTATTCTCTATCAACCACTTTTTATATGCTTTCTCAAAATGCTTCATTTGTGGATAGTCAATCCAACAGATGTTAGGTACAATGTGTGCCGGACATTCTAACCTGAATGTTCTGTCGAAAAAAGCTCTGAAATTCTGGTTACTGAACCTGCCCTGCCAGGAAGGCAGAACCACAGTAAGAATAAAAGAATAGGGATCATCTGTTTTACAGGAAGTACAATCTGCATCCAGGTTGATTGCTAATAACCTGTCCTCTACATGTACCTGTCTTTCTGATACCTCAATAGTTGTTTCTACAGTATCACCTGTTAGCAGACCAATCTGATAGATACCGTCATTTATACCATCTTCTGAACCTATTATTTCTATGGGATGACCGGGAACAAAAGCATCTACATTCTCATTCACAATACAACTTGTATTTGTTGTAACGGATACAACAGGAATACTTGTGTAATATTCTATTCTTCCGGCAGTATTAACTCCCGGATCAGGAATAGGTTGATAAAGTTTTAAGGCAGTCTCAGTACCTGTAAAGCTAGCATTTAAGACATCGTACTCCTGATCATTTACTCCATTATCTGAGTCTTTGATCCAAAGCTTCTGTATGGGGGTAAATTCTGTTGTTACATTTCCCTGTACTAAAACTGTATTCGCAACAGCATCTATTCCTGTAATCTCCAATTTTTTCCTGAAGCGAAGATTCCCATTCGTTGCCAAACCTGTTTCCAACGCGGGTACATTCGCTCCAAAAGGGAAAAACTCCTTTTGATTATTTTTAGGTCGCAATAAAATATGTTCAACCATGTGCATTCCCTCATGGGAGAAAAATGTCGATTTCATAAAACGAATCATCTGTTGAACAGCAAACTCGTCCGCACCTCCGGTAACGTATACAGTTGATGTAGCATCTTCGATACGCGTAATAGTGAGTTCTTTGGAATAGTTTAGTTCACCAAGGTTTCCGGAATCATCATTTATAATCTCGTTCACCCATATTGTTGTACGATCATTAACCGGGTTATATAAGATGTCCTGAATCGTATATTCCCCATTATTATCAGTTGAACCAACAATACTGAAAACATCTCTTATAAATAATTTCAAAGCCAGATTCTCTCCGTTAATTTCAAATCGCTTATCTTTTTTATCTGCAGCTGAAATGGTAAAACTTTTTTCCTCAAAAAGGACTGTTCCGTCAACCTGCATTCCCGGAATTACTTCCTGAACAGTAATGGCAATCTGAGCTCCCAATGCTTCTGTCGTATCTACCGTATAGGTTCCATCATTTTCTGTGGAACCAATTATTTTGATTACAGCGGCTCCCGAAAAGCCATTTGGATTCTCAATTGCTTCGGCAAGGTCTGTATTGAAATCGAACGCTTCGCTGGTTCCTATTACTTCTCCACAACTATCGACCACGTGGAAGTAATAAGGTTCCGGAGCCTGAGGATCAAAATCTGAAAAACGGTAATTGTAACGATAAGTGGCTCTTTCTGACAAGTCAAAAAGTGAGTGGTCTATTGAATTCGTTCCAATATCAACCAACTCACTTTCGTTCTGAGTATTATACAAAACAACACCTCGCGGAAGTGTGTCCTGTAATACGGGTGCAGCTGTAAAAGTAATTACTGTTTCAAACGTACCGGGAGTCGGTTCGTTTATTGTAATTGTATCGATCGTATATTCTCCGTTATTATCTGCTGAGTCAGAAATAATAACTACATCTTCGACCTCCAGATATTGAGACAAATTTCCTCTGACAGTAACTCCTGAATTTACCGTATCTACTGCCAAAATACCAGCTGATGATTTGCATTTTCCATATCCTATATACGGACCTCTTAAAATCGGAAAATTGTCAGCGGATCCTTCCGGGAAGTAATTTACAGTATAATTTAGTAAATAACGTGGTGGATCCGTCACCATATCAGCGCTAATGCTTCCTATGTTATAATAATTGAAAAATGGAGATAAGAGGTTATTTCTATTGGACTCCGGATTGTCATAATATTGCGCATTAAATATCGTTAGCGCCTCATTTACAAATAAGTCAAATGTGTTCGGATCAGGTGCTGTAGCAAATTCTTCACTCCACGCCAGAATTTCTCCGTCACGGCATACAATTGCGATTCGGTACATTCCATCTTCCTCAACAATTATATAACGGGTTTGATCAACTCCATTTACAATTAATTTCTCAATTGCACGATTCGTCTCCGTTTCATTTAAATAATCAGTTACTGAAAAAATTTCATACCCCGATAAAGTAATCTTGTAGCTAAACCGTAAAGGATCTACGGGCGAAATTATTATTTGAAATTCAGGCGAAAAACTAAGTTTTACTCCTTCACCGGTATCTATCCCTGACAATAACTCTACTCTCCTTTCAACTCCCGGAACATTATCAATACTCCATATCTGACAGGGACTCTCATAATTAAACGCTGTAAAACGTCCTCCGCTTATTTCAGGATATTGATCCAGAAAATTCAGTTTATCCACCAATAATTCCGTAGATGATTTTTTCCCTGAAATTTTATAAACCAGCAATGCATAGTCTGTAAACTGTTCACCAAAACGAGCCATTAAATGGTTCAGAAAACGATTTCTTCGCGCATCAAATCCTCGCTTTCCTTCAGTAATATCTTGCAGGTACTCCGGATACTCTGATGGATCAATCAAAATATCTTCAATATCAGGCACTATTCCCTGTAAACTTTGTGAATAGTAGGTTTTATCGATGACAAACTCACCATTCTCATTCCGTTCTCCATTCATTGAAAATAGCTCTCCAATATTCGACAACTGGGAAAGATAATCTGCCAATAACTGATCAAAGAACAACAGAAATCCTTTCAACTGCTTCGTTTGTGCTTTTCTCAATTCATTCATTCCCGCAGGTAAACCTTCGGAACCAACACCATATACCAATGGAAAATCTTCCTGAATACTCTCGTATCCCGACAAATCTCTGTAGGTCCCTTTCGGAACAGGAATATCCAGTAAAACATTATGCAGTTTTTGTGGTCGCTCTTCCCGTATTTGCTTTTCAAGCAGGGCATTTACTTCCTCGCTGTCTGCTGAATACGGCAATTCATCCTTCAGGAACGTAAAATTGGACCGGTTAACGCTTAATCTCGGGACATAATTCTTATTAAATGCCAACTTCAAACACCATTTTACACTTTGAGATTTAATTCCCTCTGTATTATCAAGAGGAATATTTGCAACTTGTAGTCCCCTTACTGCCTCAACTCCAGGAATATCCATAATGACCTGAATAAGATCAGAAACATGAATAGACGCACGGATACCGGAATTTATCAACTCTTTATCATCAATAAATCCATGTTGTAAACGGGGACCTTCAAAAATCTCTTCCGAACGATAGCCCTTATCAAACATTTCTTCCAGCGTATAGAAGTATACAGTAGGAGAAAGAAATTGTCGTATTGCGAAAAGTATATTTGCTTCTACTTCCTCAACAACTGCATCAGGAGATATGACAATATCGCCACAAACAGCGATTTCCTCCACTTTAAGAGCACTGATCCTTATAAAGTCTTCGCATAGATTCCGTGAAGCCATCAATTTTCTCCGGACTTCTTTCACGATCTGTAAGACCTTTTTAACCTTACGCTGATACAAATTGACGAAACTTTCCGGATTATTTATATCAAACAATAAGGTCTTTAATTGTTCCTGAATACAAGTTGTATTTACAAGTTCATTATTTCTTGTTATTACAACGAGCACCTCATCCCCTTCGATTCGGTACTCATCAACACGATATCCCGAAGGAAGACCTTCAAAACTTATTCTGAAATTAGAAATAGCCGAACCTATAGCTTCCGGATCATTCCAATCAATGTTTTGGTTATCCCATCGGGGAAATTCTGCATACACAAAGATTCTTACTCCACATAAGTTCACATCAAATCCTGCCGCACCACAATCGAAAACACGAATGCTGCGTTCAATCGTATTTTCATTCAAATCTCCCAGGTATTCACATGTACCTAATTCGAGTAGAACATCATATAATGGCCGGATATTTATCTGACCCTGTTGAGCGGGATTTTCGGGTTCATAACTTAATTTGTTGTCCGAATAATTTGTATAAACCGGTATTTCATTTTCTGGAGCCATCTGAATCCATGCATTCTTCACTCCTGCAACGGGACAAAGTTCATCAAAAGGTGTCTCCACTTCAACATCAATCAAAACCTTCCGGAAATCATTAAATGTTACCGGGTTCATTGGCAAAATCTCCCTTGCTGAATAAAAGTTTTTTAACCATGCAGATTGGGGATGCTGAGCAAGGATATCAGGTACAGAATAAGTTGTACGATATCCCAGATCGGTGATTGCATAACTCAGTACCTCAAGAATCGTTACTCCGGGATCACTCAAATTATAATCTGTCCATAGTTTCCCGGATAAACGTTCCAGATACCGTAACCCTTCTTCCCGGAGGAATGCGTACTGCATACTTTCAATTTCCGGTTGCTTTGTTGATATTGTTATACTCTCCGCCATGATTGTCAATTGGTTTACATATTACTCTCCTGCAACTCTTGTTCGGAATTCATTTTTGTTGTTTCGGTATTTACCTGAGCACTCGCCTGTGAATGAATTTTCATAATCAATGTATACACCTGATTATATGGAAGGTTTCCCAATGACTTAATAATTGTATTCACCTCGTTTACAGATAATTTTAAATTTACTTCTTCCATACTTCATCTATTTATCTAAGAGTCCTATGTACTGTAAAACATCTTCTAACTGATTAATTCTCTGCCTCATATTATCAATGATTTTTACTGTCATTTCATCATAAGTCATAGGAAAAGGATCTGACAAAGCTCTCGATATTGCTTTTTGCTTTGCTAATGTCACTACATTACCCTGTCCATCCATAACAGAAAGATGAGGAGTTCCTCCTACATCGGACGCATACATCTGAATCGTTTTTAACTTTGATGGTAATTTTGGTACCTTCCCCATCTGCATCGCCAGTACATGAGTACCTCCTTCTCCTATCGGAGAACCTTCAACATCTTCTATTCCACCAATTAGTGTATTACCATTCAAAATAGCGGCAAAATTATTCGAAGGGGAAGTACTATTACCATTTACCTTACTAACAAGAAAGCCAATATCTTTTGAAGATCCGTCTCCCCAATCAGTATCATTTTGTATTACTAAAGAAGCTCTGACTTTCGTTACTCCCGATATATTCTTTTCAGTATTTCTTACCAACACAGAATAACTATCTTCTTTTGTTTCTCCCATACTCTCTGCACGAAGTGCTCCGCCACCGGAATCAGGAGATGAACCAATTATTACTTTGGAAGTAGTTGATTCGTGGTAAATTTCTCCTTTCCCTCCTTCTGCCCATGCAGCGTCTGTGCTTGTAAACGACTTCCAAACTGTTCCATCAAACCCCTCGAAGTCAGCACCATTCCATCGTATTGTCCCCTGATTCAAAGTGGAGGTATTTCCAACTCGTAACGCTCCGTTTACTTCTAATTTTTCAGATGGACTCAGCGTTCCAACACCTATTGAACCACTATCTGTAATCACTGTTTTACGATTCGATCCAATTGTATCATCACCATGGATGACGATATCACCTCCCAAGCGCTGCAGATGTAAAGAAGATGTAGAAAGACTCAGCGTGTCTCCTATGTACTCTCCTTCCCGTGCCTGAACCCCCTGAGCATCTAAAACAACACTACCTGTTATTGGTCCGACATTAACGATACCTGTATTTTCATCAAGAGCTATTATGGAATTAGGATCCGAAGCAGGTAAGGAAACATGTAACTTCGTTTGCGGATCCGGCTCGTTAACTCCAATATTTCCACTTCCCGTAATCAGCAATCTTTCCATAGCGTTATCCAAATCACTTTGAAAAGATAATCCTCCATTTCTTGAAGAATCAGGATCATCAACATGACCAATTAACCAACCATTATTAGCTACTGTAGCTGTATTCAATACTTTCACTCCTGTCAGGGAAGAAGGATTATTATCTTCTACATGTAATTTTTGCCGGGGGTTTAAGGTTCCGACACCAATATTTCCCGTTGATTCTTTTATAAAGAGTCTGCTGATACTTCCGTCTGCCGTTTCCTGTGAAAAATTAAGTCCCGTATTGTTTTCTCCCGTTGCCGGATTAAGATCAACAGACCATTTATTTATGCCACCGGAAGTATACAGGCTTATTAGTTTTTCTGCAGCGCCTTCAGCTGCAATTCCCAACCGGGAAGCGGGCTCTGCCACCCCAATTCCGAAACGTTTTATCGCACTATCCGGTCTATAAACATATACCCCATCTTCAACCTGATGTACATAGGAGTCAATCAAATCAGCAAATTCCTCTTGTGTAGGGATATCTCCTGTTTCAAAAAAACTATACAAACTCTCTCTGGATACTATCGCCATGGTATTTCTTTTTTAATCCATTTATATCTTATTCTCCCAACGGAGTACCGTCTCCTACTATAAAATTCTGTCCTACCCTTGATCCACCTACTCCATTCTTCACCGGATTCGGCGTTTCCCTTTCATCGCACGAACAATCGACAAGAATATCGGGGTTCGTCACTACATTATCATCACATTCGCAATCATCAGTTTCCAACACATGAATAATATGCTGCTCTACTGATGTAAGTATGGATGCGGCTGATTTTACCACGGCAACATCAACTGCCGTATATGTTGCGTTTTGCGTTATCTGATCCATCTCAAAACAGGTCACATAATCCACATAGTCGCGCTCTTCTATGAAATTCAGGATCACAGATGCTTCTACCTTTCCTCCGAAGGATATATCAATCGAATCAAACGCCCAGGGCGCCAGGAATCCTTTAATTTCATCATTCAGTTGTCTGGTGTAGAAACCTGCATCAATTCCCGGATAAAACCGAACATTGAACCGTACCTGAATTTCTTCATACACCGGATTTTTAACATATAAGCTCACAGCAGGTGACATAATCTCCGAAATGAACCCATGGATATCATCCAACAGTGTAAGACTTGTTTGTGGTTTAAGCAGGTTTACTGCGTTCTGGTTTCGCAGATTTGATACTACTACCAGTGAAACATTTCCGGGTGCAATTTCCCTTATATCTGACGGAGAAATATACTTTGTATGATTAATACACTTGACTTTGTACACATTGGGGAATCGTTCCAGAATCAACCGCTCATAGTCCCAAATCATTACCGCACGATTCTTATGTCTCAATCGCTCACTTATTCTGATATAAAAATCATCATCGCTTTCTTCAGCTCTTCCTCCGAAAGAAGCAAAAGGCTGCATCACTTTTTTAATTCCTGAAATACCGTTGGTAAAACCTGTTATACTATCAGCGGGAAGTGCCTGTTGGTAGTGTTGTTCATCTGTACCATTTTCAACAAATTGAGCTACCTGTACCTGTGCCTGGATACTTACCATATCACACACAGCCCTAGAATTTTTATTGACAGACGCTTTCAACCATACATACCCGGAAGGTAAAATAGTATTGGTTGTATTCAATGCCTTTGGTAAATCAAATACAATTATACCCGAAGTAAGAAACCCTTTTGTACCGTCCGAAACAATTCTATCCTCCGATAAACGATACCACTCATTGTCCGAAAGGTAACTCCATTTCAACTTTTGAACCGGTAACCCCGGATCTGCACTTCCCTCCGCGACTTTAAACAGTACAGACAATACACCCGGAACTTCCAAATCAGTTATACCTATGTACAAAGTACCCTCATCATTATAGTCCGGTATCAGTTTGGCAATAGGTGTCTGGTTAAACAAGTAGGGATGTATCTCTCTGAAACCGAAGGGCTCAATATGATAATATGCTGTTTCCCGGTTTGTGTAGCTTTCCTCTGACTGATTAACTACAGAACTCTGAAGGTCTAGAGTACTTGTTGCCCCGTAACTAACAGAAAGTTCTGAAATTGTTGGTGTATAAGGTTCATTAGGTAGATCATTCCCTTTTGTACCATTTCTGGCGGCGTTAATTGCCTGTGTTGCATAAGAGTTCTGATAATCGGCATGCCCGAAATCTACATTCTGCAATTGAAAACGTATAAATCCTGCCTGAGAAGCGACTGTGTAGCTGTCAATTTCAGCATCAATCTTTGCGTTGTAACTATTTAACGTAGAATTATTGGTTACCGCTATCTGTCGAAAACTCTCCAGTTTAGTACTACCAAGAAAATAAAAATAAGAATAATAAGAAATAAAACCGGTATTCATTAAAAGTCCGGAAGAAGACGTAACAGGAGTATATGTAACTGGTTCTTGTTCAAATAAACGAGCTGCCCACGAAGTCCAGGGAAGTAGTTCTTTCCAGTTACGTCCTTCCAGAATATCAACCTGAACTTTAAAATTATTATTGGCTCTTCGTTTGAAAATGTTGTTTATTGCCGGAATATAATAGTTGTAATACTCCAAAAAACCAGTACTACCTTCCGGTAGACCTTTCCAGGTGATATTCATTCGAAGTGACGTTAATCGTTTTCTGAAAATCTCCTGACTCCCGATGTAAAACGAAGAAGTAAGTTTTGGTCGTGGTCCGAAGGGTTGAAACGGATTTGAGGCATCTAATACTCCATTGTCATTTTGTAAAACTAATTCTCTGACTCCTTCTACATTGACATCCAGCCGGGCTGTTTGGATTTCCAGACCTTTCAATTTCTCATAGATGTAAGGCGAAGCGACTGAAAGCGTATTAAGTGTCACTTTGACTACCGGAAGATCTGTATCCAGTTGATCTTCAAAATTATCAGCATTGAAAGCTACTATACCAGGCTGATCTTCCGTTAAAGTTCGCTGTATGACAATAGTATTCGACCCTGGAGTTCCTAAATAGGTTGTATCTGTTGGTAATTTTGCCGGGGAATCAACCGGATGGATCCATTCCTCTTCTCCACTAAAAGCAACAGTAAAGCAATCTGACAGTAGAGCATTTGTGAGTCCGTTGGTTGTATTAACCGTCAAAATAATCTGTACTGTTCTGTTTCCCTCAGCAAGAAATAAAACCGGAGAAGCCAAAGCAAACCCGATCTCTGCCTGCGGACGACCTGCCCCTGAAACACTAAACGGAGCAGCCGGATTACTTATGTTTCCAAAAGTTCTCCATTTGGGTTCGGGAGACTCAATTTCTTTTCCAAGACCATTTTCCGAATTCGCTACAGGAGACGCATAAAGCCGACCATCATTACTTTTATTATAAAATAAGGCTTTAAAAGATGCTGTACGGGCTTTGTTTACAATGAGATTTTTGGTTGTTCTATAGGTTATATCTTCTCCTGCACGGTCTGTTCCTGCAGCCAGTCCTGTGTTTTCAGGAACGGCAACCCGGGCAACATTTTTTGCCAGCTCAAAAACTACATACACCTGATCCGGAACAGGGGTTCTCTTTTCCAGCTTCAGAACATCCTTGTAGTAAAAATCAAGATGCCTCTTCGAGAAAGTATTGATTGCATCCTGTGCATAGCGAAACAGTTCCAGAAAAGCGATAAATAGTGCATAATGTGGTTCTGTTTTCTGACCGACCTCGTCAATCAACTGACCGACCATTAATTCTTTCCAGGATCCATTTTTCTGATTATTTGCATTGTAATACTGAATCCGTTCTGCGAATTTATCTGTAAAGTCAATCAGATCTTTCATGCTCCGCTCATCGACAGAAACATAGTCCGGTAGTAAAGACTTTATCAGTCTTTGCTGCTGGCTTGTTCCATCTCTGAACAAAGGGTTGCTATTCTCACATGTACTACTCATTATCCTTCAATATCAGTGCCTTCTTTCAAATAAAACGGGTAAACAATATTATATCGGGAGTTTGTCGATAATACTGTATAATAAACGATTATATCAATCCGCCCTTCAAGCGGCTGTTCGTTGTATTCAACTTTCGCCAACTGAGCACGGGGTTCATTTTTTATAATAGCTACCCGTATCTGTTCAGTAACAAATGTTCTGAAGTTTGAATCCATTGAATCAAACACATAATTAGTCAGATTCGCTCCAAATTCAGGTTGCATAACCCGTTCTCCCAGAGTTGTTTGCAAAATAATTTCTATACTACTCCGTATGTTTTCTTCTGCTTCGGTCATTACTACCTGCTTTGCAGTCTTTGAAAACGTCACAGGAAATCCCCATCCTCTTCCTAAAAATGCTTTTTTTGTATCTATGAAATCGGTCATATTATCCTATAATTACAGTTAATTCACCTATAGCTGCGGAAGCTCCGCAACCACATACATCACCAACTCTCAAAGCAGGCTTCCCTCCTATCAGAACCGTCTGGCTACCATTTACAAACGGTGATGTCTGCAAATGAGGAGTATTAACCGGAATCGCACATACATGGTTATCTCCAAACACTGCTGCCGGCATCCCTGCAATTAAAACAGTAGCTTCTCCGGGACCTGTAATGGTTCCCCCGTGTGTAGTTGTATCTAATATTCTGGCTGCTGAAGGCATTTCATTCTAATTTATCATTACTAAAGTCCCTGAAACTTCCGTATTTCCTCCGGAGGAGTTTAGTTTAGCCCCTGTTCTTCCGGCAGCTTCAAAGGTTCCGGTAGAATCAAGAGAAATGTTGGCTCCTTTCAGATTTATGTTCTGTTTGGCTTCAAAAGACAGATCTTTACTGCTGTAGACAGAAATTCCGTCTTTGTCCATGGTGATCGTATTTCCATGCGCATCTTCGATCCGGATATACGCTCCGCTACTATCTTCTTTGTCTGACAGAATTACTTTTTGTTCTTCGGGAGTAGCAATCGTAACAGTATCTGTAGCTTCATCAAACGTGAGATTCATATTGTTACGCGCAAAAAAACCTGTTATCTCACTGCTAGACTCGTCGGATTCATCGGTCATTTCAGGAGGAGCCAAATGACTGTAAATACTTCCCAAAACAATCGGTTGACGAGGATCGTCGTTCAGAAAACCTAAAACAACATCGTCCCCTACCTCCGGTTTAAAGTAAACTCCTCTGTTTTCTCCCAGTCCGGCTCCGACCACACGTGCCCATACTCCGTTATCGGTATCATTTACCAATGGAATTTTTACTTTCACCCAGTAATTACTGTCGTTCCCATCTTCGGCTTCTACGGAAAGTACCTGTCCGATAACCAATCCATTAACAGCCGGAAGCAATCCGGAAGCAGGCTCCTGTACAATGTCATCGTACAACTCTGCAAACCATTCCTGACTAAAGCCAATCTGTAATTCTGTATACCATCCACTATTGGATGTAAATTGGTTCATTACTCCGGACACAAAAGCTATTCCGTTAAACTTATCTGAGATTTTACCCAAATCGATCAGAACCCCCGGCTTTATTTTTTCCCAACCATCAATTTTCAGAGTTCCTCTTATTTTTTCAAGGTGACTTCGCATCAACTTGGAGTACGCCCATGATTTCAATTCCGCATTACCTAACTGTCCGGAATGTTGTAATGGGAAATCTGTTACTCCCAATACTTCGGAAAGGTCAGACGAGGACAAATCTCCTTGTTTTGTTGAATCGGCACGTGACACGTCTTCAGAGACAACCTCTCCCGTACCCGAATCAAAACAACGTGCTGTTACTTTATCATACTGACCTACTGCGTTTAATTCCAGATCAAATTCATAAATATTTCCACCAAAAGATAGGTTAGCGATTGGCTGTTGCAGAAAATCCGGCTCAGCTACTCTCAGCAAGCCATTTTCAGTAAAAACCAGACGACCTATTGCATCTGCTCTTGAAACCAGAAAATCCCAATCTGTACAGAAGTACTGCACCATTTCTCTGTGCTTCTGGCTTCTGTCCGCATTCTGTTCAGCCGGAACTTCAACTTTCTTCAGTCCTCCTGCCGGATCTGCATACTGTTCCGCAATACTTTTGATGATTTCAATATCGGTTTTATCAGCAAACAAGCTGTTTTTTCTCTCTGCTGTCAGCTTTACTGCCACGTCTTTTAATTCGAGGCAAAGCTGTGTATTTCCATTAGCGAGTTGTTTGACTTTTTGTTTTATAATAATTCCTGCAAATAATACATCTTCAAAATCATCATGCCGGATTTTTATTGACAATTCATTCCCCGGGTTAAAGTCATTACTCTGACTCGCTGAAAAACGCTGCTCCGAAACACTACCATCCAGCAAAACAAGTTTAGCTGTAGGAATTTTATTAATACTGTTCATCGTTACTACAGAACTAACACCATAGGTATTCGTAAGCTCTCTGGTAACACGTTGTCCGGCTTCCTTAACAGTTACGAAAAGTGACAACGAATAATAGGAGCTTCTATTCTTTGGAGTTGTATTTGCTTGTAAAAATGACATTGTTACTACTTTCTATTTGATCGGTGGAAATATGAGTTCGGTTCCCGGAACCAGTTTTCTGAAATTCTTTAACTTATTTACCTCTGCAATCTGCATATACATAGAAGCGTCCCCGTATTCTTTAAAGCAAAGATTCGGTAGCGTGTCCCCCTCCTTCACCAGAATTGCTTTTGTAAGATCCGGAGATAATAACTTCATCGCTTTTTCAACAAGAGACACATCTGAGGACTCCAGAATAGTTACATCCATCTCCGCACGAAGCGGAATACCTTCCGGACTGAACATGGTGTACTTGACATTGGCAGAAGACAGTACTCCTGTCATAAGAAATGTGCCCCATACCACCATCATATACATAGGTTTATGATGATCATTTGTCTTACCTACCTCTCCATCCAAAGCTGAACTTACAACTCCCGATTCACTCCAGTTCCCTACTCTTGCTCCAAGTGTCAGAAAAGCCTCCACTTGTGCTACCACGCTATTGAAATCGGGAATATCAGCCAGATCAACTCCCAAACCGGATAAATTACTGGGAGAAGCATTGGTTCCGTCAAAATATAATTTCAGGCTTAATGACTTGGGTTTAATCCGAAGGAATTTTTTGTCCAGATTCCCGACAATCATTCGTTCTTCAGAATCGTAATCCAACGCATGATTCAGATTATAGCTTTCCGGATTATACATTGGCGTAAACGGAATACCTACTCCCGGTATATTCTTATCGGGATAAAAGATAATTGTCATTTTTGTCAGTTGTCCTCTCGGAAAAGCCATGTCTATCGTTCCTTTTTACTTTTAACTATTTCTTCAACCATATTCACTGTCATCTGAGCCCTGTTTGCGCGCTTTTCAGCTTCCCTGGGGGAGTTCGATTCGGCATTCGTTGCCGGTTGGGCAACGATTCCCCTGATAACAAGTTCTTTTATTACAATCGGCATACGTCACGTTGTATTTAGGTTCCTACTTCCAGACGGGTATAATACTGGTAAGAAAGTTCAATGGTCTCCGCCATGATTCCATTCTTTTCAGCATCAAATCCTTCAATATTCCACTTGGAAGGCCAGGCATTCACAAACTGCCAGGATTCCAACGGCTCGTGGTTTTCGTTTAACAGATTTACAGTAACCGTAATCGGTTGAAACTTAAAATACTCAATTGCATCTCTGAACCACCCGATTAATTCCGAGCCAACCAGTAAACCTCTCTTCAAGACAAGGTTATCATAGGTAGCTCTCTCCGGAAGACGATGTGTAAATCGGTTTTCTCCCCCTTCTTTGATTTCAAAACTGTTCGGAATAGAAGCATTTAAACCCGATACGGATTGAAAGCCTGTTTCCTTCTCCGTTCCCAGCCCATCAAAAATGACGCTGAAATGAAACCCCGCCGGTGGATATCGATTCACCATTACCCGATTGCTTCAACGGTTAAACCTTCGTGACTTAGCTCGATCTCCTCTATCGCGACCTCATTCGATGTCGAATTTAGCCCCGGACCTGTCACTTTTGATGGCCAGGCATTGAATACCGTCCAAACCATTAACGGCTCATGGTTTTCGTTCAACAACGAGATTGTTACATCACGGCGCTCTACCTGATTCAACCTGATAGTAGCTAACCATTGATGAAACTCATCATCACCTTTTAAAATTCCTCTTTTCAGATTGATATTTGTAAATTGTGGAATTCCGGGCATTTTCGTTACCTGATAGGACTTATAACTCCCCTCTCGGTAATCAATCGGTTGGATTTCAATATCCAAACCGGAAACTTCTGTAAAACCTACTCTTGATCCTCCCCATTCTACCTGAAAATGGAATACGGATACAGGATAATTTGCTGCCATATTAACGTTATTAGTTATACTTAATTAATCTATTTTATTCCTGAATGTAATGCGTGAAACGCAGTATGATAAACTCAGCCGGACGAACGGCTGCCGCGCCTACTTCTATGATCATTTCTCCGGCCAGTACATTTTCCATGGTCATGGATGTACCTACACCAACATTAACAAAGAAAGCTTCCTGTGCTGTTGCTCCGGTCAACCCTCCATCTTTCCAGACACCTGTCAGGAAGTTGCTAATCATTGCCTTTACATTTACCCAGGTATTTGCATCGTTGGGTTCAAATACGAAACGTTCTGACGCTCTCTTTATGGATTCTTCGAGATAAATAAACAAGCGTCTTACATTAACATATCTCCATTCGTTACTATTGCCTTCCAGTGTCCGTGCTCCCCAAACAATAGTCCCTCTGCCCTGAAAATTTCTAATGACATTTATCGATTTACCACTTAAGGCATCCACATTTAATTCTCCCTGTTGTTGGTTTGTCACCCTAACTGAGGGACCTATTACGTTGCGTACTCCGACATTAGCCGGTGCGCTCCATACTCCTTTGTTAGTATCAACTCTTGCATAAATACCTGCTATTGTACCGGAAGGGTTTAACATCACTCTGTATCCAGCTATAGCACTCATTACTTCTGTATAAACAGAAGGTTGATTATCTCTGAGATAATTGAGGTTACCACCGACAAATTCTGTAGAAGGATCATTGTATCCATCCGTCATTTCTGTCATAGTAGTTTCCAGTGCAAACAGGAGTTTCTGTAACGTCGTTTTTAATGCATTCGCATTTGCCTTATCGGTGGTTGTTACAAAATCTGCGGCTTTAGTTACAGCAAGTACCATTTCTCCTTCACTACCAACAGTATCTACCAAAATAGCCTCTATAATATCACCTGCCTTTTCAAATTCTGGAGGTAAACCCCCGACAAGACTATCTGCCGATGTAACATTAGCATTAACAGTTGTAACAATCGATTGTACAGCCTCGGCATCTTCCTCTGATAATGTTTCGGTTGCTACCATCAGGTAGCTCAAAGCATCTTTTGTCCCTTGCAGAGCTTTAGATACATCTGTATTAAAATTCCTTACATCGTCAAAAGCAGTAACGGGGCCACCATTTATTGTATATGACGCAACCTGTATTAATAATGGGTTCGTTCCATAATTCAACGTGGTATCCAGGTAAGGATAGTAAGCTGCACCATAATTTAGGTTGTCAGGGCCCACACAATTATTCCGGAAAGTGTTGCCGTCCGAAACCGGAGCAGGAGTTGCCGACTGAGGCACATCCATCACTGTAAAACGATTTTTCATCCCTTCACATTGCGCAAGAGCATCTTCATAAATAGCCTTACGGTCCGAATCAGATAAATCAGCAGATACTGCATCGGGAACGACCAAGAGTGTTACCTCACTGATTTTCTCCAGTGCAACCAATCCTTTTTGTAACGTACCCTTCTTAATCGTTATTGCTGAGTAGACACCAACGGGAACGATCCAACATGGACCTCCTCCATTAGCAAAGTACATTTGCAGGTGATAATACATCCTGAAATCAGAATCAGCAGTATCCTGATTTACTGTAATGGTTCGCGTCTCAATAACAGAAGAACTCGTTACAGGAGTATCAGCAGTATCAGCAATGCTGATAGAAAATGGCTGTGCATAAGCCCCGCCAAATAGACTTTCGTACTCCAGCATGGATGTAATGCGTACAGGGGTACACATTGGAATCCCTAGCCCATCACGTTCCGCTTTTTCTACATAACCAATGAACGCAGGTATAGCAGTTGAAACGCCTGCTACTGATGGAGGGAGCGAATTTATTTCTCTGATATAAACGCCCGGTGTTGCTATATTCATACTCATAATTCTTTGTATTATATTTTCGTGTTATCAGGACTCCTGTTGAATGAAATGCGAAAATTTCAAAATGATAAACTCCGAAGGTCGGGATGCTGCCAGTCCAATTTCAACAATCATTCGTCCTTCCAGTACATCCTGTATGGTCATTGTTTTTCCGACTCCTACACTCACAAAGAAGGCTTCTTCGGTAGTAGCTCCAACCAACCCTCCGTTTCTCCACAATAAAGTCAAAAAGGAGTTAATCATAGACTCAACTCTTTTCCATGTGACAGCACTATTGGGTTCGAAAACAACAAACTGAGAAGCATTTTTCACCGATTGCTCAACAAATAAGAACAAACGTCGTACATTGATAAAACGCCACTCGTTGCTATTCCCATCCAATGTACGCGCTCCCCATACTAACATTCCTCTTCCCTCAAATTGGCGAATTGCATTGATTGATTTTCCGGATACTGTATCAATATTCAAGAGAGCCTGCTCCTGATCTGTTAACAACACTGAAAGCTCTCTGACATTTCTGATTCCCACATTAGCTGGAGCTTTCCACACACCTCTCTGGTTATCAACCCGTGCGTATATTCCGGCCATGGATGATGACGGGTATAACTCTACAAAAAACCTATTCAAGACTGCCACAATCTGGTTGTACAGTGTCGTATCCGCATTTTTTACAGCATCTAAATACTGACCTGTAAAATCTGAAGAAGCTCCTCTTGAATCTGAAACAATTTCTACGCCTGAGTCATCAAAAGCATAGTGCTGCGTGGTTATCAGTCCGGGATAATAAGAGGCGCCGTACTTCAGACTATCCTGACTAACATTCTCGTCTCTGAAATTAGCAGCATCATTAAAAACTGTTTCCCCGGAAGTATGAAGAACATCCAATAACGCAAACCGATTTTCCATCTTCGCACAATGTGCCAACATTTCATCATTTAACTCCTTGATGTCAGCATCATCAATAACTCCTGCATTTGTGAGTTTTATAATTTCCGGAATATTTACCAACGTGATCTCATCAATTTTCTCCAATTCATCCAGACCTGCTGAAAGACTCGTTCCACTAATTGCATCAATATCTCCACTTCCATATTTACCAACCGAAACAACATAACAAGTTCCTCCTCCGTTGGCATAAAACATCTTCATCTGGTAGTACAGAATATAAGGGGCAAAGGCAGAATTAGCCGGACTAATCTCAATAACCGGATCTCCTGCGGTTCCTGAAAGTTCAACCTCATAAGATTGTTTAAACGGCCCTCCAAACAGTTCCTCAAACTCCAACATTGAGGTAATCCTAATTGGTTTGTTGACCAATGTTACGCCATCCTTCTCATCCTCTCCGGTGTATCCCACAAATCCTGGAATAGCGGTTGCAACTGCTGCTACAGAAGACGGAAGTACCGAAACTTCTTCAACGTAAACCCCTGGAGTTCTATATTTTGCCATGCTATTTATTTTTTAATTACTATTTCTATTTTATATATACACAAAGACATTACTAACATTCGGTTCACCAACATCTTCGTTCACAATGTTGACAGCAGGATTAGAAAGGTTATTGACTAATGTGGACCGGATTCCATCCTGCTCCCGAATAAACCGAAGCTTCTTACGAGGTAACTCCGATAAGGGAATAAGTTGTTCCGAATCAAAAACGACAACCGGATATCCATTCATTTCCTCATTATTTGTCTGAACAAAAGAGTATTCTCCCAACTGATCCTCTACAGCAAATACATAGTCGTCTGCGCTCATATTTTTTATCACAAAATGGTAACGCCAATACGGTTGTTTTGTAGTGAACTGAGCTTTAAAGGATGATGCCAGGACCTCTTCTGTCAAAGTAATACGAATAAGTCCGAATGCACTTTGTCGTTTTACCTGTTCATCCACATAGATTTGTTTTGTTATCACCTCGGGATTATCACTCAGAGACGTTTTGAAATCGTAGACACCCTCAGGATACTTTGAAAGATCTACCGGATAACGGAATTCTTTTTCTGCCGTTCGGGGTATGGTATCCGGGTCAGGAATTTCCAACGGGATTATGTTTCCTGCTTCATCCCTAATCTCCAATTGTCCCAAAGCTTCCGGATTTTCCGATTTTTGCGGAAATACATAGATAAATACCTTTGATTCTGCTCCCGGCAAAATATCTGGAGTAAGTTCGGATGTTAGCCCTGAATTTTTAAACAGTAATAAGTCCCCGGATGTATAGTTCTCCCCTCCAACATTCAAATCCGTTATATTAAAAAAACGGGTTCCTTCTTTCAATACTAGCATGAACCGCAATTCCTTTTCCGTAAATGGTACAAAAGGAGCTGCCGTATAGAAAACCCGAAACCCGGTTTCATCTGATCGAAACAGCATTTTATTCTCTTTCAACCAACTCATTGTATCGCGGGTAGGCAGAATAGAAAAGTCAGGAGTCTGACCGCTGGTGTAATACGAGTGGTCTAACGTTACCTGAAATGCTATTCTATACGATCTGTTCATTACTTCTTAATTGTTATCACTGGTTATAATTGTCATATCGGTAATTGGCAGACTTTGATTTTCTGCTGCTCTGTTCTGATAGCTCACTAAACGAACTTTGTACAGGACAGAAGGCAAGTACTTTGCTCCCAGTATCGACCAGAAATTGTACTGTTGTTCAAAGGAATAGGAATAAATATCAACGATCAATTTCTCCAGTTCCACCGGCATATTAGGTGAGCTTTCGGGTGAGAAAACATATTTGCTCTGAAAAAAGCTGATTACATTCGATAATTGCTTCAATCCTTCCCGATAGGTAGATGTATTATTATTCTCTGCTGAGTTCACATAATTCGCACAGAATAAAACGTATAAGTTTAATTTTAGCGCCGGATTGTACCGTTCATACGTTCCGTTACTGTTTCTGTGTTCAAACACCTGATCTTTGATGACACGCTCTTCTTCAACATTAATTAATGACATCCCTATTTTACCCGAAGGGATGGCCCAGTCACCATTCTGACTTGCTACATTACTAAGGACAATAAAGCCATCATCATCAACGATCTTGTTATTGACCAGTTCGAGATGATTCTCTACTTCCTCTTTTAAAAAATCTAATGCAACATCAATCATTACACGTTTTTCTTTTTCTGATGCCGATCTTCGGTTTCGAAGATGAACATCAATTGTTAGTTTCTGAGTACTGGGCTGTCCGGTTCAGTCGTGTTTGGTTTTTTCCGGAACAATTCCAATGCTGTAAATTTCTATGCTTTGTTTGATGAAATCAAGGACATGTTGGTATAAAAAAAGAAAAATAAAAGCAAAAATTTAAAACATAAATATTTGACAATCAGTATTTAAAACTTATTAAAACCGGAAAAATAAAGCTCTTTTTTCGCTCAATTTGTTAGTTTCTGATTGTCATTGGAAAAATAATTCAGAGAGTGAAAAACAATATTAAAACACTAAAAATCAACAAATTAAACAACAAATTTTCTGCTTTTCGGAAAAATGCACAATCCGCTTCATTTTTCCGTTTTATACAGTTTGTGTCCGGAATTAAAAATCTGATTATCAAATAATAAACAAGCAAAATTATTTATATACTGTTCTGTTTTGTCCGTTTTTATTTTTCCGGTTATCACATAAGATGTCCTTGACATTGCAGAAAGCGATTCGGAAATTTATACGCTTAATACACCTGCACAATTTACCCGATTATATGGACCAGGATTTTGACAAAGAAAAAGCGTATTCAGACTTTCATGCTTACTTAAAAACAGAGGATAAAACACCTTCTATAGGCGAAATTTCAGAACTAACAGAAGATATTCTTTTAGACCTTCAGTGGTTGATTACCTTAACTATTTTACGGATTCAGGATCTGGAAAAGGACACGGTTTCGTCCTTTCAGGATGTCACTCCTCCGGAGCTTTCCGGAAATTCAGGGTATGCACAATTAATCCGTAACCTGAAACTATCTGTACCGGAACGGCTACTTCTTATCACTACGATTGCCCCTCTGGTAGCACCGGAAAAACTAACACGTCTGTTGCGCGATGAAAGAAATCACGTACGACTACTTTACCCCGAATTCGGTGGTTATCTGGATCTCCTTCATACGGGGTTTGTCCCCACCCTGCAAACGATACTGTTTCTTCTTGCCGGCAAAGACAAAGTTAATGCTGTGTATTATAAAATGGCGGTCTACACCAACGGAAAGTTAGTCAGGGAAGGAATTATCCGGTTTATCCCCTCCTCTTCTTCGGAGCAAAACGAACTGCATTTTTCGCCTTCACTTACGCAGGAATACCTGCATTATTTTCAGTCCGGAAGTCAGCCCCGACCGGATTACGGAAGAGCTTTTCCCGCAACCTGGGTAACTACCGGACTAAACTGGGAACACCTGGTACTGGAAGATCGTACTTTAAAAAATATCCGGGAAATTATGCGGTGGGTAGAGCACGGAGACACCCTCCTTGCATCCAGTAGTATGTTCAATGTTTCTTACCCCTGTCTGTTTTACGGACCACCCGGAACGGGAAAGTCTCTCACCGCCAAACTAATTGGTAAAAAATACGGTAAGGACGTATTTCGCGTCGACCTTTCGATGATCGTTTCCAAGTACATCGGTGAAACGGAAAAGAATCTGGCTTATCTGTTTGACCGGGCACAGGGAAAAGACTGGATCCTGTTCTTTGATGAAGCGGATGCACTGTTTACAAAACGAACGGCTGTCAATTCTTCGCAGGACAAATGGGCGAATCTGGAGGTCAGTTATCTGCTGCAACGGATGGAAGAACATAAAGGTTTAACAATCCTTGCTACGAACCTGAAAAATAACATCGATACTGCCATGACCCGCAGGTTTCAATCCATTATTTATTTTCCTTCTCCCAAAGAAAACGAGCGAAAACAACTTTGGATCAACCTGCTCCCTTCCCCGTTTACGTATGAAGCATCCATCAGTATGGAACAATTATCAAAACTGGAATTTTCGGGAGCCAACATTGCTAACATCCTCAAAGATGCCTGTTTGTGCGCACTGGATCATCAAACAAAGGAAATTCATCACGCATGGTTGCAGGAAAGCATCCGTAAAGAGTTTATCAAAGAAAACAGAACGCCCTGATGTACGCTTACAAACCATATCAGACACGTACACG
>NZ_CFIGVI010000016.1:21007-59678 GCF_984588085.1 Wandonia sp. | reverse complement strand
TTAGTTGCACAATAACTATAAAAGGAATAAAAGTCATGACTTTTATTCAAACGTTATCGATAATTTATGACACAGAACCCTAAAATTTATAGAATAGACAAATCAAAACGTCTTTTAAAGGGGTTAAAAACAAGTCATGAGATTATCGAAAGAATAATTAATACTTCCAATAAAAAACTCGGTTACAAAATCAACTTTAATCCAAACTCACTCAAGGAGACGACTAAGGATGATGTTATTTACTATCTCCATCTGTTTAGTACTAGTGAAATTGAATCGGATTGGAAAGATTTCTTACCAACTGAACTAACTTCAGACTCTGATTTTATTCAACAAAAATTATCACTCATATTATTTGCAGAAAGTGAAGACCAACTATTCTGTTTAATTGGAGGAAATGCTTATCAAATAATTGTCCCTTTTCTTGATCATTCATTTGGTTTAAATTCCTACGCAAGAATAATGAACCCTAGTGAAGATGAATTAGCATCCATAAAGTCAAGGGGGATAACTGGTGCAAGAGCGGGGTTAAATGAACAATTCAGAGATCACTATAGAATAATTGACTTTATAAAATTTGGAAAATTACCCCAAGAAATACATCTAAGGTTAAGTAAAGAAACAACTGATCTACATTTCGATTTTCTTAAGAAAAAGGAGGATGAGAGGCTTCAAATTTATGTTGGGAAGTCTTTTAAAATTAAAAAATCGGTTGATTTTGATACTCTTCATAGGATTATATTAGAGTTTCGAGACATTTTGCAGCTTGCACCTAGCGATTACCTTAGTTCATACAAGGAAATAAAAGACGATAAATTCATTGAAGATAATCTAAGACCTGAATTGATAAATAATCTTTATAACGATGCTGGTTTGTTGGGAAGAGCTGATGCTAGAAGATTTGAACATGATTTTTGTAATCCTAATGATATAGAAAAGTTTTATGAGGCTGATGAATATCGTCTAAAACAGAAATCAGATAAGGGTGGGTATGTAACCTTCAACACTGTTAATGATCGAAGAGAAATTTACGATAGTGTATTGAGAAGAGCAGTTGAATTATTTGGCAACAATGATCGATTTAATTTCATGGTCTTTCTTCAAGGGGTAAGAATTACTTGCTACCAAAACAATGAAAAATCAGTTGGCTCTAGCTTTCTATTTCATATTACTTCAGAGTTTTCAATTCAGGGGCAACCATATTTTCTGGTTGATACAAAGTGGTATCGATTACGTGATTCCTTTATTGAAGACCTCAAAATAAATACGCACCATGTACTTAGAACTTATCGGGCTCCTTCAAACATTCTTTCGGAAAACTGGAATAAAAAAATATTAAAAAGAGAGGGTGACTACAATAACCTATATGATAACAAGAGTGGGTATGTAGTAATAGACACAATAATTGTTGACGGTGTAGAATTATGTGATATTCTACATTATGATGATAACAACCTGTACCTAATACATGTTAAATATGGCTTTAGTTCTTCAATTAGAGAGCTTAGCAATCAAATTATGATCTCAGCTAGAAGATTAAGAGAAACTCTTTCATCGAATAAAAAGGAACTACTTGATAAAATATATTTACAACTTCGTAAGAAAGGACGAAATATTGATGCAATGTCTTTAGAAGATTTTAAAGAGATGTTTAATACTAAAAAAATAAACTATGTTTTAGCCTGTACATCTCAACTTTCCGAGGATGTGCTGATTGAAGATAACATTGAAAAATTTGATTCTAATATTGCCAGATTTTCTTTGATTCAATGTTCTGGGGAAATGAGAGCGAATTATTATGACCTTTTGACTTATCAAATAAGAAGGGAATAATATCGATAACACGGTATATAGCAAATAGGGCGTTCTGTGAGTTGCGAAAGCTCAGTGGTTATTTGAAACATCGCCAAATCGTTGATTTGGCTTTTAAGAATGAATTAAAAACAAAATAAACGATTTGGCTCGGAGCCTAACTTGAGAGTTCAGTGCTTTCTACAGCCCTACATGCCATATACTAACCGTTACATGGCATTAAAAGATAAATAGCATGAGAGAATTTACAATCATATTTATTTTATTGGTTTCAAATTTCTTCGTTTTCGCACAGACAAAAATCGAAGTGAGATTCATAGATGGATTTACAGATATAGAAAAAGAGATTGTTATAAAAAACATATCAAAGCTTGAAAAATTCATTAACTCTAAAGATTTTGAAAATTTGGTCATCAATGCAAAACCTTTCAAAAGAAATCGAATAAAAAATTATTCAAACAGTAAAAAGTATTCAAATCGAGAGGTTCTTGAATTAATAAGGTCTGGAAAAGAATTCAACACAAAACCTGATAGCATCATAACCTTAAAACTAATCTTATATGATTCAGAAAAAAATGAAATAGGACATACAGATGGATTACAGCAAATACATACATATCGCGATTATTTCAAAAAAAATTCAAATGATAAATATTTAAGTCACTTGTTACATGAATATTGTCATGTAATTGGATTCCGACACTCTTTTTTAAGACTCCCTTATAGAAATAGGACTGTTCCCTATGCCATAGGTAATATTGCAGAAAAATTTTTTATTAATAACTAATTGAAAACATTATGAAAAGAATTAGCATTATTGTATTGCTGTTTTTTGCTGTTCTCTCAGCGAATGCACAAACATTTAACAATCCTGAAGAAGTTTGGTCTGACATTATTGAAGTTGAACAAAGCATTTTACAACGACATGTTGTCTACGATATTCCAGGAACTATTGTAGTTTTATTGCCCAATAGTGAAGGTAGTTATGATGCAAAGTTAATTGGTAGAAAGGTTTTAAAGGATCCAAAAAAACTACCTGAATTAATATCTAAACCTACTGTTCTTTATTCCGACATTGTGAAAAAAAATATTGCAGCCAATTTATCATACTTAAGTTTTGCGTCAGTTAATATGTCAGATGAAGAAGAAATAAGATTTAGTATTACTGAGACAAGTTATACAAGCATTTTAGATAATGACATTGATTGGGATGCCTTTGACGAGCGGGTTGCTACAATTAAATCACAGAACCCAAACCTACCAAATGGGACAAAATTTGGTGTTGTTAAAATAGCAAGCGTGATAACAATTGATAATCAGAAGTTTAAAAGGGTTAAAAATGCTGGAAAGATATCGGGATGGGGTTTCTCAAGTGATGTTAAGCATTTATCTGAATCTTCAATTAAACGAATAGACTTCAAGGTAGGTATTTCATTATCCTTCTCAGATGTATATCTCAAAGATTTAATCACCTCTAATGAATTTACACCAATTGATAATTCTGGCGAAAATAAAAACTTCACAGAAATAGAAAAGCCTTTAACTAAGATTCAACTTTTAAAAATGTATAATGAGAGTATCAAAAATAAAATAAATGGTCTTGTTGTAACTGAAAGTGAACAAGATATTCTTAATAAATAACGCCATGTAACAATGTATAAAAATAATAGCCAAAACAGTAGTACATTCAAGGGTTGTAGCCCGCTTCAACTTTCTTGTAACTTGACAGGAAAGTGCTACGAAATCGGCTACTATTTTTATACTCACCGTTGTGAGCAATTAGAAAACCAATGAAAAAGAAACAAAATAATCTATCGGATTCATTAGGAAAACCGTTAATTCTGTTCAAAATTATTTATTCACTAAAAAAATATTGAGTTTCTTAAATGGACTCTCAAAAATTAGCACAGTAGCTTTTTTAGGTATGAGGAAATATTCCTGATGCCAACGTATATTTGTGTTAAAGTTTTCTGGCAAAAACTAATAGAACCAATGTCCCTAAGAGCATATATAGAACGCTACGTTAGTCTTTCAGAAGAAGAATATAAGATTTTCTTATCCTGTCTGGAAACCAGATCATTTGCTCCCGGAGAGCAACTTCTTAAATATGAAGAAAGATGTCAAAGCCGCTTCTATATAAAAAACGGATGTGTACGCATGTATGGTTACACTGAAAAGGGGAAAGAACAAATCTATCATTTTGGAATAGATAACTGGTGGATTTCCAATTACGAAAGTCTTTTGAATGATGCTCCATCACAACTTATTATCGAGGCTATTGAGCCTACCGAAGTATATTGCCTGACCATGCAAAAGTTTGAAGAACTCTGCCACCGACTCCCAAAAACCGAACGCCTATTCCGAATGATCATGGAACGGGCCTATATGGCTTTTCAAAAGAGGCTTGAATTCCTATTCAATCTATCATCAGAAGAACAATACAAAAATTTTATTGAAGTAAATGCCAAATTTACGCAGCGAGTCCCTCAATATATGTTGGCTTCCTATCTGGGGGTAACTCCTGAATTTATTAGTAAAATCCGCTCAAAAATTTGATGTTATTCGCTTCTTAATCTAGATTAAGAATATCCCGGGGTATTCCCTTTAGGTTTGTATTCAATACAAAATAACAATGGGAATTCACCAAAAAGATAGTTTAAAATCTATAGCACTGGGGCTTCTTGCTGCCTCATCTATATACCTTTGTATTGTAATACAGATACCGGCCTGGGTGTTATTTATTGGCTGGAGTACCTATGCGCTTTTCTGTACAACAAAAACCAACACGCTGATTGCTCTTTCAGAAGAAACTGTAGGCATGCTATTAGCTTATTTAATAAACATCTTCGGTCTTTACTTAAGTACCTACACCCCGGAATTCGGAGTAATTATTTCCGTCTTCATCATAGTGATGCTCCTCTACTGGGTCACAAAACTCAAGCACTTTAATAATATGATTACCTACTTTCTGGGTATGACAGTCTGGTTTAGCTATAAATCCGATACGCTAAACGACTTACCCATGCTTATACTAAGTTTATTCTTAGGAATCTGTTTTGGCTATACCTATACGTTATTGGACAAATTAATCTCAAATATTAAATAACATGGAAAAAAGAATCAACATACAGAAAATTGAACCGGAGGCATACAAAGCCATGTTCGGACTGGAAAAGTATTTATCCACTACCCGCCTGAGTGAAATAGAAAAGGAGCTAATAAAAATCAGGACCTCCCAGATCAACGGCTGTGCCTACTGCATAGAGATCCATACAAAGGATGCCTTAAAATATCAGGAAACCAAAGAACGGATTTTTGCATTAAGCGCCTGGTGGGAATCGCCTCTGTTTAACGAAAAGGAAAAAGTACTCCTCAAAATGACCGAAGAAATTACCAAAATTCGGAAAAAGGGACTATCGGAATTCACTTATAACGAAGCGCGGAAACACTTTGATGATCATGCAATAGCCGCCATAATTATGCAGATAGGTACCATTAATCTATGGAATCGAATTGCCATTTCCACCCATTTAACACACAAAAAATAATACCGATGGATAGTCTTTCGATAATTGAGGTAAAAACACAAGACGAATTGGAAAAATGCTGGGAAGTCGTGAAAATTCTCAGACCTAATTTCAACAAAGAAAAGTATGTACGGTATGTGAGCGAGATGCTGCGGGAAGGTTACCAAATTATTGCTGCAAAGATCAATAATGAAATAGCCGGTTATGCCGGATTCAGGCCGATGACCACCCTACACAGCGGTAGAATATTCTATCTGGATGATTTGGTCACCAGTCCTAAATACAGAAAAATGGGAATAGGCTCGAGACTGCTTCAAGAAATAAAGACATTGGCTCAAAAGAACGACAAAGATGCAATAACTTTGGACAGCAGTATAGACCTCACCCCGGCCCACAGGCTATACCTAAACCACGATTACGCCATGGTTGCCCTTCATTTTAAAACAGATATTCAAAAGTAAAGCTCATGGGTAAAAACATATTGATCATAAACGCCAGTTCAAAAATCAAAAAATCTACCAGTAGAAAATTGGCCGATGTTTTTGAAGAAAACAGAAAAAAATTAAGTCCAAAGGATCATTTTATGAGAAGAGATATTGCCCTGGAGCCTGTTCCGCATATTTCCGAACAATGGATCGAAAGCGCCTTTACACCAAAAAGCGATAGAACTACAGCTCAAAAAGATATTCTAAAACTTAGTGATACATTAGTAGCCGAACTGGTTAGCACGGATATTCTTGTATTAGCTACTCCTATGTACAATTGGTCTATACCCAGTGCACTCAAAGCATACATCGATCAGATCCTAAGAATGAACGAAACCTTAAAAATTAATCCGGGGACTCCGGAAAACCCTTATCGGGGACTCCTGGAAAATAAAAAAGCGATTCTAATTCTGGTCAGAGGCGGAAAGGGATACGACAAAGGCGATTTTTTTAACCATATGGATTTTCAAAAGAAATACCTGGAAACTGTTTTAAATGTAATTGGCATTAACCATATAGAGACAATTACAGTGGATGGGTTGGATGTAAGCAGCCGGGAAGCTGAATTGGCAGTTAGAAAAGCGACTGTTAAATTGGAAAAACTATCCAGAACTATTTAGAATTGACAGAGGTCTTCAGCTAAGCCAGCTGTAATTTATGATCAATATAATTGAAGGTGATCTACAAATGAGAAATTAAGCGGGTTTTAAAATCTGCCTGATTTTTAGTTTAACTTTATACTGTACGGAATGCTATCCTTTCTTTGATAGTGGGGAACTTTCTTCTGGACAATCTATAACCCCGAGAAGAATTGGTATATTGGAATCTGTAGATCAGAAACCGATTAATTAAGAAAAATGGCAAAGAAAATTCAATTACTATTCCTCGCAGTCGTATTGACGGTAACAGGAGTATATGCACAGACCATCGAATCACTACGAAACGACATTGAACAGATCGTACGTTCGAAAAATGCAACCGTAGGTATTGCTATTAGCGGGGCGAATGGTGATGATACCCTAAGTAGCAATGGAACTGAGCATTTTCCAATGCAAAGTGTATTCAAGTTTCCGATTGCTTTAGCTATACTATCAGAAATCGATGAGGGTCGTTTTTCGCTTGACCAAAAAATTGAGATCAAAAAAAGTGAACTGCTTCCCGGTCTCTGGAGTCCCATCCGAGAAAAGTATCCCGAAGGGGTCACCCTAACCATTGCCGAAATCATTGAGTATACCGTTGCATTGAGTGACAATGTAGGTTGTGACGTTTTACTGAAATTGCTGGGGAAACCTCAGGAAGTAGAGGCCTACCTGCTAAAAAATGGTTTTAACGATATTTCTATTAAAATCAACGAAGAGACGATGCAGAGTAATTGGGATTTACAATTCCAAAACTGGACAACACCTCTGGAAGCCAATAGAATTCTACAGGTATTCTATGAAAACAAAGACAACCAACTTTCTCAAAAAAGTTATGATTTTCTGTGGGAAACCATGAAAACTACCCAAACGGGGAAAAACAAGCTGAAAGGTCAACTACCCGAAGGAACTGTTGTTGCACACAAAACCGGTTGGTCCGGACAAAACAAAAGCACGGGGATTACTGCAGCATCTAATGATATCGGGATTGTTTTTCTACCCGATGGGAGCTATTTTTTCATTAGTATTTTTATAACCGCATCAAAAGAAGAGGAGAAAACCAATGAGAAAATTATTGCTGATATAACAAAAGCAGCCTGGAAGTATTTTATAAAAAAATGATAACTCTAAAAGAGTTGTTATCGATAGTACCAGAGCTTTTAATCATAATACGGAAGGGACGCATAGCAAACCTTAAAACATTTGAACAGATCTAATCAACAGAATATAAAAAACTAAAATCATGTCATCAAGTATTCAATTTGTCAGAAATGCAACCTTTGTACTACACTACGCGGGGACATCTATTTTGGTAGACCCTCTGTTTGCGGAAAAGGGAAGATATCCCGGGTTTCCAGGAACAGTGAACTCAGAGTTATCGAACCCCCTGGTGAATATGCCTATAAACCCGGAAAGTATACTGGACGGAGTTGATGCGGTTGTTGTTTCTCACTTACACCCTGATCACTGGGATGAGGTAGCCGTTCAACTCATTCCGAAGGACTTGAAAATATATGCCCAGAATGAGGAAGATGCAGAGATCATCCGATCACAAGGCTTTATTGATGTTGTAGCGATGAAAGGGGAGAATGATATCAACGGAATTAAACTCCAAAAGACCTATTGCCAGCACGGAACAGATGCAGCTTATTCCATTCCCGAACTTGCAGCAATTTTAGGCAAGGCCTCCGGTTGTTATTTCACTGCATCAGGTGAAAAATCGGTGTATTACACAGGCGATACGATATGGATAGAAGAGGTAGAAAGTAATTTAAAAAAATGGAAACCAGGTGTCGTACTCGTAAATGCCGGGAAAGCCACTTTACTCGATAATCGTTTGGGAGCCATTATCATGGGAAAAGAAGATCTTTTAAAAATTCACAGGATTCTACCCGAAGCGATAATCGTAGCCATTCATTTGGAAACCGTAAACCACTGTGTCCTGAGCCGACGAGAATTACGACAGTTTACTGAAGAGCATGGCTTCTCTGATAAAGTACGGATTCCCGACGATGGAGAGCAATTCAGCTTAGAATCGTAACACTTCTACTCCAGACCTCTCTTTTCAGTAATAATGAAATAATCAGACAAGCGCCACTTTTGTGTAAAGTGGTACTTGTCTTGATAAAAAGATGTTCCGGGAATCAAGGTACTAGCAGGTACGTTTGAATCACTTGTATTTATTCCAACCAGGGAGAATGTAAAATACAATCGCAGAAATTCTTTGTTTTAAAGTTTGGTAACATAAAAGAACATACATCTGCCTTTATATTCCCAAAAGTTGTTTCCGTTTTGTGTTCAAACCCACCAAAGAATGTGGGAATTATTTTCTTCTTGAAGTCAGTTCTGGGGAACGCTCTTATAATATCTTCTCTATCTTCAGCACTCAGATATTCGTATCCCTCTCCCATAACATCCAAACCGACCCCTGAATACATAAGAGCAACCTCGTTTTCTTTGTGTTCCGCCACTCCAATTGTAGTATGTAAAGCAATGGTATCCCAAACCAGTTGAAGTTTGTCTTTCGGTAAGCCATGACTTTTTAAAAACGCTCTGGCGGCGTTGGCTCCGTCTACTTCAAAACGCAAATCTTCACTACTATAATGAGGAACAAGACCCAGATCATGAAATACGGATGCAACATACAATAATTCAGTGTCATGAACCAGATTATTCCGTTGTGCATTTAGAGATGAAAACAAGAAAACACGCAGCGAATGATTGTAAATAAACTCTGTACCATGCTCTAACAAAAGCTCGGTGGCTTGTGTTGCAATTTTACTATCCGGAATGATTATACCGGCTACTTCTTTTAAGCGATTAACTGACATAATAAAAATATTTCTTGCAAAACTATTTTCATTACCCTCGCCGGAGAATAGTAATACCTGCGTACTGAATGTCAAAATTTACTTCTTGCATTTTCTATAACCCAATATTTATAAACTGACTTCGATAATCTCCTGGCGCGATATTAGTGTTTCTTTTAAAAAAATGGCTGAACTGCTCCGGGGTATTAAAATTAAGTTCATAAGCAATTTCTTTTACTGTATTGGAACTAAACTGTAAGGCTCTTTTCGCTTCCGCTACAAGTTGTCCATTGATGATTTCTTTTGCACTCTTACCACAACATCTTTTACAAATTTCACTAAGTCTTCGAGCTGTAATATTTAACAATACGGCATAATCCGTTACTGCATGGAGATTACGAAACTGGTTACTAAGCAACTCCAAAAATTGACGATACAATAGGTAGTCTTGACTTTCAAAAATGGTTTCTCCTATAATTTTTACATTAGCAAGCTTGATCATCAAAATCTTTAAATAGGCCGCTAATACATCCATCTGATTGCTATACTCCGGCTTGCTGTATTCGTCTAAAAGCGCTTCAAATACAAATATGAGTTCAGTTATTTCAGCAGAGCTAAGTTGTAATCTTTGATTAGCTACTGCGTTATTAAATAAAACGGCTTTACAATTACTTGCACTCTGAGGTGTTCTTTCCCAAAAGCAATCGCCAAAAGAAACAGCGTATCCGGAAATGATTGAAGAACTTTCAAACTGATATACCTGTCCTTTTGCCAAAAGAATAACTTCATCACCATTTATAGTATAGATTGTGTTATCTACGTTTAACACACCCTCTCCGCTCTTTAGTAATAAAATCTGATGATAGCTCAATCTGGTAGAATACTCTGTATTCATCCTCATGTTATCTAATCGGCTAACTGAAAATGAATTGTCTACAATAGGTTCTGCACTAATTTCCCTTGCTAAATCCATTAACTATCGTTTTATATTGAGGATAAAAATTTCTGTTCCCACCTTGGGAAAATAGATAATCTATCACAATTTTCAGGATAAACTTAAACAAAAGGAATGTCAAAAAATGCAGACCAGCTGTCAAAATCTGATAACAATGAATTGAACCATTTCCGTACAATTATCTCTTTTACAGTAGAAGGGAATTAACAAACCAGAGCTGCTAATCTGAAACAGCTCTGGTTTACAAGAAAATATCGTACAATAAATGTCTATTTCAACTTCGCAAAAACAGCATCCAGCGCTTCGCAAAATGCTGGAAAAGTTGTATCCAGAATCTCTTTTGTATGTGCTTTTGAAATGAATCCTACTTCATAACCGCTCGGTCCGATATAAATACCTCTGTTTAATAATTCAGAGTGCAACATCTTAAAAGGAGTCATATCACTATCAATTTCGTCAGCTCTTCGAATGGCTACTTTGTCGGAAAAAGCAATCCAGAAAATAGAACCGATGGAGAAAATTTCAAAGGCATATCCTTTTTCACCGGCATACGCATTGATTTTATCAACCAGATAATTCGTTCTCTCTTCCTGATCCTGATAGAATCCGGGCTGTGCGCACTGCTCCAACGCAGCAATTCCTGCTGCCATGGCTACAGGGTTTCCTGAAAGCGTCCCTGCCTGGTAAACCGGACCATCCGGAGAAATACACGCCATAATCTCCGCTTTTCCTCCATACGCACCCACCGGAAGTCCTCCCCCGATAATTTTACCATACGTAACTAAATCGGGCGTAATTCCATAGTACTCCGCTGCTCCTGAAAAAGCAACTCTGAAACCGGAAATTACCTCATCAAAAAGAAGAATAATTCCATATTGCGTACAAATTTCACGCAGCTTTGTTAAAAACCCTTTCTCTTGTAAAAGCAGTCCGTTATTTGCAGGAATCGGTTCTATTATCGCACAGGCAATCTCATTCCCCAATTCACGTACACAAGCTTCCAATGCTTCCGGATCATTCAAAGGAAGGACAATCGTCTCCGCAGCAAATGCTTCCGGTACTCCGGCACTCGACGACTCTCCGAAAGTTACCAGTCCCGAACCAGCCTTTACCAGCAAGGAGTCGCTGTGCCCATGATAACATCCTTCAAATTTGATAATTTTATCTCTCTTCGTATATCCTCTTGCCAAACGGATCGCCGACATAACAGCCTCCGTCCCGGAACTTGTGAACCGAATTTTATCCGCATACGGATTGCGGGAAAGAATCAATTCCGCCAACTCATTCTCCAACTTCGTAGGAGCACCAAAACTCGTTCCGTTTGCAAGTGTCTCTTCAATTTTCTTACGTACTTTTTCATTGTTGTGCCCAAGGATTAATGGTCCCCAACTACAACAAAAATCGATAAACTGGTTATCATCTTCATCCCATACATACGCCCCGTCTCCTTTCTTAATAAATAACGGAGCCCCCATCACCGATTTAAAGGCACGTACAGGAGAATTTACTCCTCCCGGAAAATAGGTTTTCGCTTTTTCAAAAAGTTGTTCGGAATTCTTGCGTGAGATCATATCAGTATACTATCTAAATTTTGTACAAAAATAACAGCTTTAAAGGGATTCCCTCCTCTTTTTTACGAAAAACAGCTACAAATTCATTGCGCCCCGATACAATTTTAGGAAAACACTATCAATATTTTTAATCAGGCGGAAATTCACTCATCCAAGTTGAGTAACCTATTGTCTTAAACACATTAGAAATGATTGAACACAAAATAATTACCTTATATTTGATCTAAGACATTTGCTGAAAAACCTATTCAAGTATACCAGAAAGGTCTTCTAGGAGTAAAAGATCAAGCAATTACTATAATTTATGCGATTATAACCTAACTATTTGGCTATGGAGAACCCTAACAAACCCCTATCTGACTATAACGAAGGAGAAATTTTCAGAGGAGAAACGATTACAAGACTATATGCTGCTAAATCAGATTTTTTAATTTTCGAAGGAGAGAAAAGTGGTGAAGTAACTGTTGCAACCGATAATGTAGAATTAAGAAAACGTTGTTCTGATATTAGTACCAAAATATCAGTTATAAGTGAATACCTAATAACAAAAAAAGAGAAAAAGAAATTTGTTGATCAGATTGGTTTAGCATATGTAGAAGCAATTGAAGGAAATCTTAAGGAAGCGAATAATATTTGCGATAAGTTACTTGATAGAATAGAGATATATAAAATTGGTATAGGAAGGTTTTACTACTTGCTAAGCTGTTTGTCTGTTGTATTTATTGTATTGATATTTAGCTTCTTTCTAAAGAAGTATAAATTCATTCCCGAAATAATTCCTCATTTTTTCATTATGGCGTATGCTTCGATAGGCGGATTTTTATCAGTAGCCAAAGACATTAAGAAAATTCAAATTGACTCTACCGATTTTGGATGGTTTCAAGTTGTATACGGAGCAGTTCGTATAATTATATCGATGTTCTCCGGGTTGATCGTTTATGTCCTAATAAAATCTGAAATAATACTCCCAACCTTGACCATAAATGACAACGTTTTTGTTATCTGTTTGTTTGCAATCGCAGCAGGATTTAGTGAATCTATGATTCCCAATCTATTAAGAAAAGTTGAAAAAGAAAATACCAGCATTCAATAAAAAAGGTAATAACTGTCATTTCTGAAACTACAAATTTTCTCTCAGCATTTCGTATTTTCGTCACATGGAAAACACGAGGAACATTCGACCAAACGAAATAGAACTGGTACACTTTTTATTGGAACAGCTCGGACTTTCTTCCGAAAACTATCCGTTGCCCGGTACGGTTCATGAATACGAAGGGGGAATTATGGGTAGTATCAGTTTTCAGTTAACCGACACCCCTCAGTATGCAGGAGATCTTATTCAGGTAAAATATATTGATACAGATGGAGTTCCTGTAGTAATAACTCTGACACAAGACGTAAACGGAAAGTTGCTGGATCTTGACTTCTGGAAAGAAGATTTCAGCAAACTCCTTGAGTACCCTGTCCCTCAAAAAGTAGAACGACTTTAAACCAACCCGGACAGATTTCATTTTTAGGTACGGAATCCTCGGGTTGAGTGAGTTTACAATGAAAAATTTATACTAGTTTTGTTATTGAATCCGGCAGATACTAACCGGATTATTTTAATTAACAGAATATGACGCGCACAAAAATTGCATCGCTATTATCCCAGTATGAATTGGGGCAAGAAGTTTTGGTAAAGGGATGGGTACGTTCGTTCCGCAACAACCAGTTTATTCAACTGAACGACGGGTCAACGATAAAAAATATCCAGGCTGTCATTGAATTCGAGAATTGGAATGAAAATGAGTTAAAGCGCATCACCACAGGAGCGGCTCTGGCAATCAAGGGAACAGTTGTTGAATCTGCTGGAGCAGGACAGGCAATCGAGATTCAGGTAAAAGAACTTGACATCCTGGGAGATGCTAATCCGGAAGAAGTTGCTAAAACAGTAATGCAACCCAAGCGTCACTCACTAGAATACCTCAGAGAGCAGGCACACCTTCGTTTCAGAACGAACGTATTCGGAGCTGTTTTCAGAATCCGTCACGCTGTTTCGTATGCGATCCATCAGTTTTTCAATGATCGTGGGTTCTATTATCTGCATACGCCGATCATTACGGGCTCTGATGCCGAAGGGGCAGGAGAAATGTTTCGTGTATCTACACTTGATCCAAAAAACCCACCACTGAATGAACAGGGAGAGATCGACTGGTCAGAGGACTTTTTCGGAAAACAGGTTAACCTTACGGTTTCCGGTCAGTTAGAAGCCGAATTAGGAGCACTTGCCCTTGGACAGGTATATACGTTCGGACCTACTTTCCGTGCTGAAAATTCAAACACTACCCGCCACTTAGCTGAGTTCTGGATGATCGAACCGGAGGTTGCTTTCAACGATCTGGAGGACAATATGAACCTTACGGAAGAATTTCTGAAACACATTTGTAACTATGTACTGACGAACTGTAAGGATGATCTGGAATTCCTGAACGAACGTGAGAAAAACGAGCAGAAACAAAAACCTCAGAACGAACGTAACGAGATGACATTGGCGGAGCGTCTGGAATTTGTGGTTGCGAATTCATTCGAGCGGATCACTTATTCAAAGGCAATTGAGTTACTACAGGGATCCAAACCATTTAAGAAAAAACAATTCAAATATCCGGTTGAATGGGGAACAGATTTGCAATCCGAGCACGAACGTTACCTGGTTGAAAAACATTTCAAAAAACCGGTTATCATTACTGACTACCCGGCAAGCTTCAAAGCTTTCTATATGCGTCAGAACGAAGATGGAAAAACAGTAGCGGCAATGGACGTATTGTTCCCGGGAATCGGTGAAATCGTAGGAGGGTCGCAGCGGGAAGAAAGACTGGACGTATTGAAGAAAAAATGCGCCGACTTTAACATTCCCGAAGAAGAAATCTGGTGGTATCTTGACACCCGACGATTCGGTAGTGTCCCTCATTCCGGTTTCGGTCTTGGTTTCGAACGAATGGTAATGTTCGTTACGGGAATGACCAATATCCGCGACGTGATTCCTTTCCCAAGGACTCCGAAAAATTGTGAATTTTAAATAGCAGATTAAACAATATTTTAGTACCTTAACAAGGAAACAACAGGCGTATGGCAGCAATGAAGCAAATACTATCGATGAAACTGGAGCAGCGACTTTCTCCGCAACAGATTCAATTGATGAAATTGCTCGAAGTTCCGACAATGGAACTGGACCAACGCATTAAAAAGGAGTTGGAAGAAAATCCGGCACTGGAAGAAGGAAAAGAAGAGAATCCGGATGATCTTTTTGAGGACAGTGAACCTGATTATGAAGATGATACCCGTACGGAAGCAGAAATCGAGTTTGATGTTTCCGAGTATCTGGACGATGATGCGGATTACAAAACGCATGTCAACAACAAAGGAAAAGATGACGATGATGTCTATATGCCTTTGGCACAAGGGTCTAGTTTTCAGGAACGTCTGATGGAACAGATCAGTCTCCGCTACTTATCCGAAAAAGAAGATATTATTGCGGAAACTATAATAGGAAACCTCGATGAAGACGGCTACCTGAGCAGAGACATTGAAAGTATTGTTGATGATCTCGCTTTTTCACAGAACATTTCGGTTACGGAGGAGGAAGTAGAAGCCGTTCTGGAAATCGTACAGGATTTGGAACCTGCCGGAATCGGTGCCCGAAGTCTTCAGGAATGTCTCCTTCTTCAATTGAAAAGAAAACAAGACGGTAATATAACCCGGTATACCGCTAAGATTATCCTTGAAGATTATTATGACGAGTTTACCAAGAAACATTATGACAAGATCAAAAGTAAACTTGAAATTGAGGAAGAAGATCTTAAGGAAGCAATCGCTGAAATTGTACGTTTAAATCCAAGGCCCGGAGGATCCAGTAAAGAGGCAGGAAAACCACTTGGTACCATTACTCCTGATTTCATGGTTATGGAACACGAAGGAAAACTGGAACTTACATTGAACGGACGAAACGCTCCTGAATTAAGGGTGAGCAGAGGTTATGAGAATATGCTTCGTAGTTATGCTGAAGGAGCCAAAACATCTAAAGGAGATAAAGAAGCAGTTCTATTTGTTAAACAGAAACTGGATGCTGCCAAATGGTTTATTGATGCAATGCGTCAACGTCAGGAAACGCTGTACTTTACTATGCGTGCCATCGTCGAATACCAAAGAGAATATTTTCTGACAGGTGATGAATCCAATCTAAGACCAATGATTTTGAGAGACATATCGGAACTCGTAGGTTTAGATATTTCGACCATTTCGCGTGTAGCCAATAGCAAATACGTACAAACTAATTACGGAATTTTTCCGTTGCGGCACTTTTTCTCCGAATCCATTGTCAGCGACAGCGGTGAAGAGGTTTCTACACGGGAAGTAAAACAAATTCTGGCTGAAGCGGTTGAAAATGAAAATAAACGTAAACCACTTACGGATGATAAACTTGCTGAAATCATTAAAGAGAAAGGCTATACTATCGCCCGAAGAACAGTTGCCAAGTATCGGGAGCAGATGAATATTCCTGTCGCCAGATTAAGGAAAGAACTGTAAACAAATCATGAAGCAAATAGCAAACTTTCTTTCTTACGTTTTTCATCCGCTTTTTGTACCTATATATGGATTGCTGATCCTGATGTACACATCGAGTACACCCGAAAGTTTTTTGATAAAAGATTCGCTGTTTCACATCGATACTTCTATCAAACACATTTTGCTTTTTCTTTTCGGCATCTTTGGTGTTATAGCTCCCGGGGTTTCTTTGTTATTATTCCGGTATAACCATACGATTACGAGCCTGAACCTCGAAATCCGTGAAGAAAGACGGATGCCTATCTTTATGATGGCCGTTTATATGGCCATATTATATGGTTTCCTTTTGTATCAGATTCCACAGGGAGCAATCCCCCCCGCAGTAGTTGGCATAGCGCTTGGAGCAGCTATAGGCATTGCCCTGACGGGCTTGCTGAACAATTATTTCAAAATCAGTCTGCACATGATCGGAATGGGAATGCTTAGTGGCGCAATTTATTCCTATTACCTCTTTCAGGTTGTTTTCCCTACATGGATTCTACCTCTTATTTTTATGATTTCCGGAATTGTTGCCATGTCAAGACTGACCCTAAAGGCACATACATATTCCGAATTAATCTCCGGTTTTTTACTCGGATTTGCCACTCAGGCTATTTCCGTTTATTTTTATTTGAGTTAACTTTGTAGCATTGATATTTATCTCTTAAACAGAACGAAAATGAGACATATACTTGTTCTTTTGCTTGCAACACCTCTGTTTCTCGCATCATGTGGAAGTTCCGGGAAACTCTCCGGAAAAAACATTAACCTTTTTACCATAGACCAGGATAAAGAACTGGGTGCACAGGTTGATACAGAAATCACATCCAACCCGCAGGAGTATCCAATTCTGAATGAAGTCCAATACAAAGAAGTTTACGACTATGTTTATGGCATTAGAAACACCATTCTGAATTCCGGAACGGTCGAACACAAAGATGACTTTGAATGGAATATCAAGATTATACACAACGATAGCACGTTGAATGCGTTCTGTACTCCGGGAGGATATATCTATGTTTACACAGGTATTCTTAAGTTTCTTGATTCGGAAGATCAGTTTGCCGGAGTTCTGGCACACGAAATTGCACATGCTGACCTGCGTCACTCAACGCGCCAGATGACACAAATGTATGGTGTTCAGGTGTTGTTAAACGTTCTTGCAGGCGATCACGAAATGTTGAAACAAATTACTGGAGGTCTTATCGGATTGAAATTTTCCCGTAGTCACGAAACGGAAGCCGACTACAACTCCGTAAAATACTTATGTCCTACGTCTTATAACGCCGCAGGCGGTGGTGGTTTCTTCCAGAAAATAACAGAAATGGGAGGAAGCCAGACTCCGGAATTTTTAAGTACGCACCCCAGTCCGGACAATCGTATCGAACAGTTTACTACCAATAAAGAAACAATGGGTTGTTCGGGACGCGAATCTTACCAAAGCCGATACAAGCAGGTAGTCGCTAAGTTACCTTAAGAGATAATACTAGATGAGATACAAAAAGGAGCGCAAATGCGCTCCTTTTCAGTTTATAATAATTCATTCGCAAGATTAGCCAGCTCAGACCGCTCTCCCTTCTCCAGTTTAATGTGCGCAAAGAGTTCCTGACCTCTTAACCGGTCAATCAGATAGGTCATTCCGTTACTGTGCTCGTCCAGATACGGAGAATCAATCTGATGGATATCTCCCGTAAAGATAATCTTCGTCCCCTCTCCTGCCCGGGTAATAATCGTCTTGATTTCATGTGGTGTAAGATTCTGTGCTTCGTCTACAATAAAAATGATATTGGACAAACTCCTTCCCCGGATAAATGCAAGCGGAGTTATCACAATCTTACCACTCTCCTGCATTTCGACGATTGCCTTATGTTTCTTTTCATTCTCTCCAAAATGCGATTTAATAAACTTCAGATTGTCCCACAGCGGCTCCATGTAAGGACCTATTTTATCGTTTGCATCTCCCGGAAGGAAACCAATTTCTTTATTACTCAACGGGACAATCGGGCGCGCCAGAATAACCTGATGATACAATTTATGCTGTTCGAGCGCACAAGCAAGTGCCAAAAGCGTTTTTCCCGTCCCTGCCACACCCTGCAGGGTTACCAACTTCACATTCGGATTCATCAAGGCATTAACCGCAAATGCCTGTTCTGCATTTTTAGGTTTAATTCCATAAACAAATTCCTTTTCTACGCGTTCAATTCGTTGTGAAAAGGGATTAAAGTAGGCCAAAGAAGATGATTTACCATTCTTCAGAACATAATATCCATTGTTTTCCTTGTGATTGCCCAAAACATCAAGATTCTCTGTGAATCCTTTGGTAAATAATTCACGGATCAATTCCGAATCCAGTCCGTCAATTGTCTTCAGGCTTCCCTCTACAATATCGACATCTTCTACCTTATCCGTTTCATAATTCTCAGCTATAAGCCCCAGTGCTTTTGCTTTAATCCGTAAATTCACATCCTTGGAAACCAGTATAACATCTTTCCGGGGCTCCTGCTCTTTCAATGTAAGCCCTGCATTAATAATTTTGTGGTCGTTCTTCCCGACAGCATAAATTTGCTCTGCATCCAATTCCTGTTGCGTATTGTCGAGGACAATTTTGAACATTCCCTTATTCTTCCCGAGCGGTATCCATTCCCGGAGACTCGCACTTCCCGATAATTTATCTATAAACCGTATGACTTCTCTGGCGGAAAAATTCTTCGTTTCATTACCTACTTTGAATTTATCCAGCTCTTCCAGAACAGTAATAGGTATAGCAACCCAATGTTTATCAAAATTTGAAATTGCCTGGTGATCGTGTAACAGCACTGAGGTATCCAACACGAAAATTTTCTGTTTTCTTGCCATAAGCCATCCTTTTTGTTTCTTAAAAGGTAATCAGTTTTTACACCTCACCGACCCGGCAAAAATTCAACTATACACAAATACATGTTAATACATCAACTCAAATAACTGAAAAAAAGGAGGTTGACTGATTTCGTAAAACAATTTAATAACAATTGAGTAATACTGAGCAAACAGACTGCCAAGTCCCTCGAAACAGACACTAAATTTTCTTATAACTTTTCAACCGATCGGATCGTTTTGAGCATGGTCTCAATAATCGGTTTATGGTAGCCCTCATCCCGACTGCGCAACACGTATGTAATACCATCAATCTCTTTCGTTCCGTAACAATGGTATGTAATATGTTCTGCACCTACTGCGTCAGCTTCTGCTGATTTTCCGGAATAGCTTAACGTACGTTTATACATAATCAAATCCGGTTCGTCGACCATATATTCGATCGTATAAAAACGAATACGCGAAAGCCGGTCCTTTTCTTCCTGCACCATGCTTTTTTCATTTCCGTAATCTTCGATTTGCAGGGTAAAGTTCGGACCGATAATAATCTCCCACTTAAAACCACCTTCTTCGTGCAGTATTTCCGGCTCAACAGCCGCCCCGATATTTGAGGTCTGATCCGGTAACATGATGAGCGCAGGAATTCCATAGTCGCGCAACGATTTCCCCTCAAATTCAGAGTAGTCAATCTCGTCCGGATTGGTTTCAATTTTCTCTCCCGAATTATCAGCATCTGCAGTACAGGAAAAAAAACCAAACAGAAGAATACCTAGAAAGACACTATGGATTAGTGATTTCATAGTTTTACATGTTTGTACAAATATAAGCTATTCCACTTTTTTTCCAAACAAGTTCGGGAAAAACTACAAGCCCTTTGACAAAGCAAACTTTTACCGTAGGCGATTCTCTTTTTTGTATATTTGAAAATATGCCCCGTACTTATGGAAGATTCCCGAAAGCACTTTCTGTCTGTCGTTCAGCTGAACCTATTAGTTCTATACTTTCTTTGTACAATCAACATCCAGGCACAATCTGACACGACGTATCGCAATTTCCTGTTAGAAACCTCCGGTATTCGATCCACCTACCGCGATCTGGCAACTTCCCCACTCTATTACATCGGTTACGGGCTTTCCCTCGGACTGGGATGGGATTGGAAAAAGAAACAAAGTGAGTCTTCTGTATTTTTTGATCTTTCTGGAAGTATACATCGTTCTGCATCACCGCAGTCCAACCTTATTCCTTCTATCACCAGAAGCTATATGGCTTCCGCAAATTTCTTTACCGAGTATCTCAGACGAATCCCTCTGAAAAAGAATAGGTGGCAATTATTTTTAGGCGGTTCTTCGAACCTGTCACTTCCATTCAGGTACAATCCGTCACTCGGAAACAGTGCATTAGGAGCAGACCCTTTACTCAATCTTATGGGAGCAGGAAAAGTTCGATTGGACGTTTCACGCAAAGAAGAGCGTTCCTTTTCATTCTGGTTCATCTCCAAACAACTTGCCCCGGTACGGAGGTATTTTCAATTGGATCTTCATGTTGGTTTGCTCAATTTTAACTACAGACCCGGATATGCCTATACGTATGACGCTTCCATTCAAGGAAATGACACCCGCTTATTACATTACTATTTTGATAATTATAAGTGGTCCCTCAACGGCTGGCGCATACAAACCCGGCTTTCCTTCTTTCGTGAATCCCAAACCGGGAATGGTCTTCAGCTCTTTTATGCCTGGGAAGCTACTGTAGCCAAAGGAAGATTTGAGCCTCTCGCTCTGGCAATGCACAAAATAGGTATCCGGTTAAATGTTAAACGAAAACCCCGAATAAAATGAGTCGATTAGCTATTTTAGTGTGTACACTTGCCTGGTTAACTTTCTCCTGTGAAAAAGTCTTGCTTGGGCCGGATAAAGCAACGGCAGATCCCTATGCTAACTTCGATTACCTTTGGGAAGAAGTGGACAAAAAGTACAGTTATTTTGCATTGAAAAATGTTGACTGGGATGCTATCAGGACACATTATCGCAGTCAATTGTATGAAGGAATGGGAGAAGAAGAACTTTTTTCCGTACTCTCTTCTATGCTGAATCAACTCAGGGATGATCACACCAACCTCATCTCCCCTTTTTCTGTTTCTGTTTACACACAACCCCAACAAGCCAATCTTAATTTTCATCCAACTACTGTGTGGGAAAATTATATAGATGAACGAATCCTGACCGGATCCTTTCAACATGGTAGTATTACCGGGAAAAACATAGGTTATGTTCGTTATTCCTCCTTCTCGAATGCTGTTTCTGATGCGCATCTCTATTATATTTTTAATGCATATGCCAACGCTAGAGGAATCATACTCGATCTGCGGGAAAATGGTGGAGGGAATAGCCTGAACGTGGGAGCCTTGTTGAGTGCTTTCTCCTTATCTGAAGTACAAGTAGGTTCTTTTATCACCAGAAATGGTCCTGAACACACGGACTTCAGTTCTCCGGAACCCTTTATGATCTCTCCCGGAACCCTTGTATATACCCAACCCGTTGTCGTACTTATTGACAAAGGCTCCTATAGTGCTACAACCATGTTTGCCCTTGGAACAAAAGCTATGCCGGGCATCACACTAATCGGAGATACAACCGGAGGGGGTGGAGGACTACCTAACGGCGGACAACTCCCGAATGGCTGGAGCTATCGCTTCAGTATTAGTCAACTTCTGGATCTTGCAGGCAATAGCTATGCTGAATCCGGTGTTCCTCCGGATATACTTGCAGACTTTGACTGGTCTGATCTATCCAAAGATGAAATCCTGGATCAGGCGATCCTGACTCTTGAATAATAACCTGTAAACAGAAAACTTATGATACGACTTTATCTGACTTTTGTACTTCTGGTAAGTTGCTTTTCTTTTGGACAAACGAACTCTCTTCTGGAGGAAATCAACCAACGTCAGGTACAGCAAACCCGCAACGGTATGATTTCATTAAATACGTGGGCAGGAGCAAATTTACTCTCCGGTGGAATCGGTTTTTACACAACTTCAGGTGATACCCGATATTTTCATCAGATGAATGCATTCTGGAATGTTGTGAATCTTGGAATTGCAATCCCCGGACTCATCGGAACCTACAAAAAAAGTTCGGAGCTAACCTTTGAATCTGTTTACAAAAGACAAAAACAGTTGGAAACTATTTATCTGTTTAATGCCGGATTAGATGTTGGTTATATGGCAACGGGCTGGGCTTTATTCAATTTTGGAAACACAAAAACCGGTGAGCTACGCCATCGTTTCAGGGGATACGGACAATCACTTGTATTACAGGGTGGGTATCTCCTTATTTATGACCTGGTTATGTTTGCTCTCTTTAAAAAAACAGGTAAAAAACTGGATGGGGGGTGGAAAAATGTCACAATTACACCAACAGGTATGGGAATGATCATCTCATTCTGATCTTTGTTATTTTTTAATGATCCGTGCCATTTTTGTTTCTTCCTGCCCCTTGAGGTAAATGGTGTACGTTCCTTGTGACCAACTGCCTGTATTTATCGTAAAGGTCGTCAGGCCTTCGGGAAGAGATGCGTTATTCACCAGGCGAGATACCAATCTGCCCCCTGCATCATAAATAAACAGATCAATTACTTCTTCTGCCGGCATAATTACCTTTACAGTAAGGTCTGTCTCAACGGGATTTGGATAAGGTAACAAAAGTATTGCTTCTTCACCTGTAACATTTTGACACAATTCATTGTTCTGCGGTCTTTCATCTTCAAGCCCTGCAGGAAGAACAATACGGGCTTCCGCACAGATGTATCGCTCCGTTTCTGTATCCGTATTAACCGGCTCCGAACTTGTCGAAGGAAAAATGAACATCTCTGTTTCCCCGGGACGCAACTCGCCTACCCAAACAGCCTTCAAAGGCAGATTATCTGTCATTCTTACTATTACATCAGAACGTGTGATCGCAGAAGAACCTTTGTTGCTTAATTCCACACCTATTGTCTGATCACCAAACTGATCTGTATACGTATAGAGGTTAGTAACTGCAAGATCCGTTATGGCTTCATAAATACGCATACTATCCACCAATGTATCTGCACAACCAAAACTGTTGGTTACAATCAATACAACTTCGACTGTATCGTCAATATAGCTTTCATCAAAAGTTACCACTGGGTTACTATCCGCTCCTGAATAAAAACCTCCTATTGTCCATACTACTCCTTCAGCACCAGTACTTTCATTACTGAACTCTATCGGAAGTCCTGCTAAAAGTGGTTCAGGATTTGTACTAAAATCAGCAGCAAGTGCCGGGTTTGTCGTGATCGTAGTAATCTCAGTGTGCTGACAGCCAAACTGAGAAACAACCGTCTGACGTACTTGCTGTGTTCCGGGATTAACAAATGTATGTATTACTTCATCACCATTCACCGGGTTTTCGGCATTAAACTGCCAGGTTACAAATGCAACATTTCCGTCCGGCACTATAGACTGGTCGGTAAACACCGTTGGTAATTGCGCACAGGAAGCCTCAAGTGCATAATCCGGCTGGGGTAACGCATGGACTTTCATCAGTTTTGTGAACGACTGCTGACACCCGTTATTGGCATTTACGGTAAGTGTAATATCAAAATTGCCTGCGTTAACATACAAGCGGGAAGGACTGAATTGAGTTGATGTAGCTCCCGCACCTAATTGCCATTGTGTCGAAGAAATCAGATACGGGTTTTCTATAGTGCTTTGGTTGGTGAACGTCACCGTTTGTCCCTGACATACCTCATTAAACGTAAAGTCTACCTGTGGCGAAGGAAGTATCGTGATTGCTTGTTGTACCGTATCCCGGCAGCCATTTACATCCTCACCTCTTAACGTTACCGTATAATTACCAAATCCGTCAAAAACATGCGTTGGATTTTCCCCTGTCGCTGTATTATCTGTACCACTTGAAGGATCTCCAAAATCCCACTGCCAATCGCTCATCAACGTGAGAGATGTTTGTGAAGCAACAAAAGCAATCGGATCAGATTGACACTCATTCGTACTTGTGAAATCCAATACCGGCTTTTGATACACTTCCACAGCAATTTGTCCGGTATTTTCACAACCTACGTCTGTTGTTACCGTCAGCATTACATCAACTATCCCGTAGCTCGAATACGCATGTGTTCCGGAAGACGTAACCGATCCCGTTGCATCACCAAAATCCCAATCCCAACCGACAATCGTTGAACCATCCGTAGTATAACTTTCATCTGTATAGGAAAAGTCCTCTAACTCACAATAAGACGGATCAACTCCGATTTGTACTACCGGCGCATCACCCACAATTGTTACCGTGATATTATCTGTCGCAACGCACCCGTTCGCATTATATGAAGTAAGACTATAATTTCCGGTAGTATTTACTACAATGGATGGGGTTGTCTCGGAAGTATTCCATAAATAAGATTCTGTTTCAGCCGTTCCGCTTATCAGACCTATACTATTTCCTGAACATAGACTTACATCCGGCCCAAGGCTTACTGTAGTAGCGTATGTGTCTTCCTCAAATTCGATAGACGGGAATATTTTCGAACAGCCATTCGTATCAGTTACGGTGACAAAATAGGCGCCATGCGTTTCAATATCTATGCTTTCCGTTGTTTCGCCTGTTGACCATTCATACGTATAATCCGATCCCAGGTTGGCGTCCCAAGTTACCGACGAGCCAGGACAAAACAATGTAGAATTTGGTTGTGAAATTGTCGGATAAGAGATTTCAAACGTGTCTCTATCAACATAGCCATATATATTTGTAGCTTCTACCCAGTAAGTCCCCGGTGTGTTAAAGGTTGCTTCATGGGTTGTAGAACCATTACTCCACAAGTAATCTGTGTATATATTTGGAATGAAAACTGTTGTATCACAAAACCCATAATCAACCTCTATATCATCAATATCGATGTAAGAAATATATTGACTTGGAAAGTACCTGTATCTAAAATAATTTTCAACTTCAAATTGTTCCTGATTGTTTAAATATCGATTATATAATAATAATTCAACAATCTCCCCATTAAGTGTTTGGACTGCATCACCAAGGGCACCAACTGTATATCCGTTAGCAGTATGCGTATTAACAAGGTTGTTTGTCGTGCCTGTTTGAATTCCATCAAAAAAGTAACGGGTTACCACAGATGAGTCATTACTGGTTAAGACAGAATAGTAATGATATTCATTATTTTGAACGACTGGATCAAAAACAACCGAGTTTGAAGTCCCTTGGGGCCAATATCTAAATTTACCGTCACCCTGACCAGAAAGACCAAAAGAAAAATTATTTCCAATAGGAGTATTTCTATAGATCCAATTATAACTCTTCCTGCCGTTTATACGAACAACGCACATCAAGGTGTAGTCTGTAATCTCACCCAAACTACCCGTACCATTCATAAAATCATTGAACCCATCAAAAATAACCGTGGGATGACCTGCAATTGCAGCTTCACTATTGTTATAAAGGGGTCGTTTATCATTTACCGATTGATTGGCGTGGTACTCGTTTCCACTTAAATCATAGAGTTGAATAACCCGTGTTTCAGACACATCCAATTCTACACTATCAGATCGCAACCATAAAGTTAGACTATCAATGGTAGAAGGAACTATATCGTTTTGACCGAAACAATTGACTAAAGCAAAAAAAATAGTAATTAGAAGAAAGACGATTCGCATGATAAATGACTATTGGAAAGTAAAAATATGGAATTTATGCATCTGTTGCAAATGTTATACTAATCAAACATTAACAAAAGAATTTTGTAGTTGAATATTGAGTTTTAGATTTTTGCTTATAGTCAAATTATACTACATTTGGAGCAACTATTTATTGCAGCGCTGTGGAGAATTCAGTAATATCAATTCAAAATGTTTCAAAAGAATATAATATTGGAAGCAGCAAATCAGGCTCTATAAGAGAGTCATTAAGCCAATTCTCTAAACACAAACCATCCAAAGAGACATTTTTTGCCTTGAAAAGTATTAGCCTGGAGATACAACAAGGAGATGTTATAGGCATAATTGGTAAAAATGGCGCAGGTAAGAGTACGCTTTTAAAAGTTTTATCACAAATTACTAAACCAAGCAAGGGAAGAATTGAAATTTCCGGACGCGTTGCATCACTGCTTGAGGTGGGAACGGGGTTTCACCCTGAATTAACCGGGCGTGAAAATATTTTTCTGAATGGAACAATTCTGGGGATGACTCGCAAAGAGGTGAAGACGAAGTTTGATGAAATTGTTGCCTTTTCTGGTGTAAAACAATTTATTGACACCCCTGTAAAACACTATTCATCAGGCATGTATGTGCGATTGGCTTTTGCAGTAGCCGCTCATTTGGAGCCAGAGGTATTAATCATTGATGAAGTTTTGGCTGTAGGTGATGCCGAATTCCAAAAAAAGTGTCTCGGAAAAATGAAGGACGTAGCTAAGCATGGTCGCACCGTTTTATTTGTTAGTCATGACCTTGGTGCAGTTAGTTCATTGTGCAATAAAGGTGTGTATCTAAAAAATGGTACCATTGCTTTTAAAGGTGAAATAAATGATGTAATTAGCGCATATACAAATGATAGTACTAATGATGCGTTAGCAACAAAAATATATTCCAGAGAAGATAAGTTTGTCGAATTTGATGGCTCTGTTGAGTTACTAGAATTGTCGCTGATTAACACAAACCAAAAAACTATTACAGCCGTAAAAATTGATGAAAAGGTAGGTATTAAAATTAAATACAAACTTAATAGAGATTTTGTACATCAACCCGTTCCAAATATTCACTTTAGTCACAATTTAGGCGGAAAGTTATTTGTTTCGATTGCGAGTATTGATTCGAAGGCTAGTGACAGTTCAGGGATAAAAGAAATGATTATGTGGATACCGGCAAATTTTTTAAATGCAGGTTATTACAACGCAGGGTTGGCAATAAGTACTCTAAGTCCAGTACACGTTCATGTTGCAGATTATGAGGGTATTTCTTTTGAAGTAATCGACGATCTAGATTCGGAGGTACGGAACGGATACACAGGGAAGCTTGATGGCTATTTACGCCCGATGCTTGAATGGGAAAAAACGATTATCTAGAAAATGAAAGTAGTAATATTTGCCGGCGGGCTGGGAACGCGATTAGCAGAAGAAACAGATGTGCGACCTAAGCCCATGGTCGAAATCGGGGGACAACCAATTTTGTGGCATATCATGAAGCTTTATGCAGCACAAGGATTCAATGATTTTGTTATCTGTTTAGGGTACAAGGGATACGTCATTAAAGAATACTTCATTAACTATTTTTATCACAACTCCGATGTTACAATAGATTTGGCTAATAATCAATTAGAAGTGCATGATTCGAAAGCAGAAAACTTTAAGGTTACATTGGTTGATACGGGTTTGAATACGAAAACCGCAGGAAGGTTAAAACGGGTTCAAAGATACCTCAACAACGAACCATTCATGCTGACCTACGGAGATGGATTGGCAGATATTGATCTACAAAAACTACTGAAATTTCATAACGATCATGGTAAAATTGCTTCAGTAACAGCTGTACAGCCAGAAGGTCGATTTGGAGGCATGGAAATACAAGAAAATGGAACTGTGTCAGCTTTTAAGGAAAAGCCTATAGGTGATGGTCATTGGATAAACGGAGGATTTTTTGTTTTGCAACCAACTGTTTTTGAAATACTACCAGATAATTGTGACCACATCATGTGGGAAGAACTCCCAATGGATCAATTGACATTCAAGAATGAACTCGCTGCATTTAAACATCATGGATTTTGGAGGTGCATGGACGCATTACGTGATAAAGTTATTTTAGAAGAAATGTGGGATAGTGGTGCTCCAAAATGGAAGCTATGGTAAAGAATAAGCTCATTACATCCTACTATGGGAAAAGAGTTTTTTTAACTGGTCATACTGGTTTTAAAGGTTCCTGGATGGCAAAATGGCTTGACATGCTTGGTGCTGAAGTAACAGGATACGCCTTACCACCTCAAAATGAAGAGGTTCATGAACCATCTTATTCTAAGAACTATAAATCGATTTTAGGTGATATTACTAATTTTGAGTTCTTGAGGAAAGCAATAGAAGAAGCTCAACCGGATATCGTTTTTCATTTAGCCGCACAGCCATTAGTTCGATATTCTTATCGTGAACCATTAGAAACCTACGCAACCAATGTTATGGGAACCGCAAATGTTTTGGAGGCAATACGTGGTTGTGATAGTGTTCGAGCTGTAATTTGCGTAACCACAGATAAAGTTTACCAAAATGAAGAACGTCAAGAAGGCTACCGGGAGGAGGATAGACTTGGAGGATATGACCCATACAGTTCTTCAAAAGCATGCTCTGAGATGGTTATTGAGACATTCAGGAATTGTTTTTTTTCGAACGACAATTCAGAAGACAAACATAAAGCATTAATTGCCAGCGCAAGAGGTGGTAATGTAATCGGAGGAGGAGATTGGTCACAAGATCGAATTATACCAGATATAATTAGAGCAAAAATCAATACCATTCCCTTGGAAATTAGAAATCCAAATGCTGTTCGACCATGGCAACATGTTTTGGATTGCCTACTGGGATACTTGTCGTTGGGAATGCACCTTTTGGATGGTAAGGCAGAAAATGCCTCGGCATATAATTTTGGTCCACTATCCAATGAAAGACCCTTTACAGTTAACGAAATAGTAGGCTACGCTAAAAGCCTTTGGCCTTCGATTCCAATTATTTCACAACCATCCTCTCTCCACGAAACAACATTCCTTTCCTTGAATTGTGATAAAGCAGTTCAAGAGCTTAAATGGAAACCTTTTTTGTCAACAGAAGAAGCAGTTAATTGGACATTTGATTGGTATAATGCCTTTTTTCAAAATGAGTGTATTACAGAAAAACAAATCAACACATATCAAAATCTAATGGGATAAATGACATTTGTTGAACTAAACATACCAGGTGTAATTGAGGTCATTCCCGATTTAAAAGGCGACGAAAGAGGCGGATTTTTTCGTTCCTATTGTCAACAAGAGATGGATAAAATAAACATGAAGCCAATTGTTCAAATGAATCATTCATTTAACGCTCAAAAAGGCACATTACGGGGGCTACATTATCAGAAACCGCCGCACCAAGAGCAAAAATTAATTCGCTGTGTGCATGGGGCTGTTTGGGATGTATTTGTAGATCTGCGAAAAAACAGCCCGACATTTCTGCAATGGGACAAAGTAATTCTATCTGCTGAAAAAATGAATAGCATTTTTATCCCTGAAGGCATGGCACATGGTTTTATTGCCCTGGAGAATAATTCGGAATTGATTTACGCACATACGGCTTTTTATCAACCACAGTTTGAAGCAGGTCTGGCATTTGATGATGAAATGTTGAATATTACATGGCCGATAGAACCAACTATTATTTCGGATAGAGATCGTAATCACCCGCACCTGTCTGACGAATTTAAAGGAATTGAATTATGAATTGTAGACATTGTAATACGCCGTTAATTCATGTTTTTTGTGACCTTCAAACATGTCCGCCAAGCAATGCGATGGTAAATCAAGACCGGTTACTTGAGCCGGAAACCTATTTCCCACTCAAAACTTTCGTCTGTAATAGTTGCTGGCTAGTTCAGGTAGATGAACTGGAAAAGGCAGAAGCAATATTTAATTCGGAATACACTTATTTTTCATCTTTTTCTACCAGTTGGTTAGAACATGCTCGACGCTACACAGAGCAAATGATAGACCGGTTTGGATATGATGAATCCTCCATGATTGTCGAGATTGCTTCAAACGATGGATATTTATTACAATATTTTAAAGAAAAAAATATACCCGTTTTGGGTGTTGAACCGACTGCTAATACAGCCGCAGTTGCTAAAGAAAAGGGAATCGATTCTATAGTCGATTTTTTTGGCGCCAATCTAGCAGAGCAACAATTAAAAGCGAAAGCAGATTTAATTTTAGGTAACAATGTACTTGCACATGTACCAGACATCAATGATTTTGTCAAAGGTGTTAAATTAGCCCTAAAACCCGACGGTGTAAACACCTTTGAATTTCCCCACCTGTGTAAATTAGTCTCAGAAAATCAATTTGACACAATTTATCACGAACATTTTTCTTATTTATCTTTAACTGCTGTAAAAACAATATTCGAGGCACAGGGGTTGACAATCTTTGATGTGCAAGAAATATCTACTCATGGAGGTTCATTGCGCATTTTCGCAAAGCATACGGATTGTGTTTTACATAAAGTTACACCCAACGTACAACATATACTTGACAAGGAAAGAGACTTAGGAGTCACCAACCTATCCTATTACCAAGGTTTTCAGGCTAATGTGGATCAAATTAAATACCAAGTTTGGAACTTTTTAATTGATGCAAAGCGAGAAGGGAAAAAGGTAATCGGTTACGGTGCTGCAGCAAAAGGAAATACGTTGTTAAATTACGCAGGAATAAAAGGTAATGATTTAATTTCGTTTGTAGTAGATGCTTCACCTTACAAGCAAGGTAAGTTTTTGCCTGGCTCCAGGATTCCTGTTGTTGGGAAAGAACAAATAGACCAATTTAAACCTGATTACATCCTTATTTTTCCATGGAATCTGAAAACGGAAATTGCTTCCCAGCTAAATTATTGTAAATCTTGGGACGCAAAGTTTGTCGTTTTCGTGCCGAAGTTGTCTATTTTTTAACCCTTAGAAAGATGAAAGAAGTTACTTATTTCCAAAATCTTGATTCGCTTCGGTTCATTGCATTTTTTTTTGTTTTCCTTTCTCATTTAGGACCACAGTTTCATTTTGATCATGCAGATAGCCTCTCATTTTTAAATGTGGTTTTCCAACATGGAAGAACAGCGGTTTCTTTCTTTTTTGTTCTGAGTGGGTTTTTAATTAGTTATTTGTTGATCAAAGAGCGGTTTGCAACAAAAACAATCCACATAAAAGCCTTTTTTATTAAACGGATTTTTAGAATTTTACCCTTGTATTTTATTGTGTGCATTATTGGGTTTATGGTTATACCAATCATTTTTGGAGAGACCACAAATGAAAGTGTTTTACAACATCTGTTCCTTGGTGCCAACTTCAACCAAATCCAATTAGCATCCAGTGGCACAGAAAATTCGATGATTTTAGCGCCGTTATGGTCTATTGCAATTGAAGAACAATTTTATTTGGTTTGGCCTTTCCTGTTGTTGTCTTTAAAACCAAAACGCTACATCTATTTATTCGTATTCATTCTTTTAGTTTCTTATGGTTTTATCTATTTGAATAGGCACTCTTACATTATTCTAATGTTACATACAGTAAGTGTTTTGCCCGAATTTATGTTAGGCGCAATTGTGGCTTATTGGACGTATTCAAATGCAAAACCTATTCAAATAATACAAGAGCTCCCAAAATGGTTTTTAATTGTAGCTTATATCGTTTCGATTTCGCTGATTTTATATTTGCCACCTCCTTATTCCTATATTGCTAACCCGTTGATTTTTACTTTCATCATGTCAGAACAAGTTTTTGCAAAAAATTCGTTATTCAAAGTATCAAATATTCGAGGATTGGATTATTTGGGTAGAATATCTTACGGTTCATATATGTACCATTCCATTGTATTGTTTGTAGTAATGTACTTTTTTACTCAATGGAACTTGTTCTCCTGGAGTCCACTCTTTTTTAAACTACTTTTTATAATCCTTTGTTTCATGTTAACAATTGGATTAAGTTACTTGAGTTTTAATACAATCGAAAAATACTGTTTAAATCTTCGTAATCGTATTTTGAGTAAATAGAATATGAAAGTAGTTGTAACAGGAGCGACAGGTTTTATTGGAAATTATTTGATCCATGATTTACTGGATCGAAAAGTTCAGGTTTTTGCAACCTCAAGTAATCTCGGAAAGGCGAAAGAAAAAGACTGGTTTTCTCAAGTCTGCTATCAAGCCTTTTCTATTGGTGACGACATGAATGAAAGAATTGCTCGTTTTTTTGAGGATGCTGATGTGGTAATTCATTTGGCCTGGCAAGGATTGCCTGATTTCAAATCTGACAATCATACACACCTATACCTCAAGCAACAAAAAAAATTCATCTCACAACTTACAAGATTGAAAATTAAACGACTAATCAATATTGGAACGTGTCTCGAGTATGGTCTCCAGGAAGGTGGCTTGTCGGAAGAGATGCCTGTTTCTCCTGTTGTAAATTACGCCATTGCAAAAAATGAACTACGATTATATACTGAACAGTTCGAATCCAGTTTTGAAAACGGAACTTGTTGGATAAGGTTATTTTATATGTTTGGAGAAGGACAAAGCAAGAAGTCTTTTTTACCCCAGCTGCATCAAGCAATTATAGAACAACGCGAGGCTTTTGATATGTCAGACGGAGAGCAAGAGCGAGATTATTTACCTGTTCAAAAAGTTAGTGAATATATTGCGCGCATTGCTTTGAGTCAACATGCACAAGGAATTATAAATTGTGCTAGTGGTAAACCTATCAAAATTCGTACTTTAGCGGAAGAGTTTATTAAAAAAATGGATTCATCTATTCAGCTCAATTTAGGTGTCTATCCATACCCTGATTATGAACCAGTATGTTTTTGGGGTATTAATAATAAGATGAGAGGGATTTTAAATGAAGAAGTTTGAGGTTGACCTGTTAAAAACGATTCGTTCATTAAATAATGAACAGTTAGCAGTGTACATTACGCAACAATTGAATCATTTTTTTCCAGACAACCAACCTGTTTCTGAAAAGGAGGTTCTAAAAGCTATCCAAATTTCAGAAGAACGTATTTTTTACTGTTTTCAAAATATCCGAAAAAAGTATTTTCACACTGACGGGGTTACACAATTTAACCATCTCATAAGTGACCAATACTGCATGTATTTGTATATGCTTTCCAATTTCTATTACCGGGAAACAAAAGAGGAGCATCTATCAACGAAGTTATATTATTTAAATAAAGCGTTACATGCTGTAGATATTTTTTATACGTCACATTTACCCGATATTTTTCTATTAGTGCATCCACTTGGCACCATTATTGGCAGGGCAACATTTTCAGACTATTTCATTGCTTATCAAGGATGCACAGTTGGCTGTCTAAATGAAGGAATATTTCCGACCTTTACAGGTAAAACAATCATGTACGCGAATTCGAGTGTTCTTGGCAATTCAGTTATTGGAGACAATGTGTGCTTTGCTGCTAATTCAACAGTTATAAACAAAAATATTGATGCCAACAAAATAGTGATTGGGTCTACTCCCTCGCTATTTACAAGACCCAATACAAAAAGTATAGAAGAAAGACCCCCATTTGTTTATGGCTAATCAGACTCCTTTTTTTAGTATTGTCATACCGACAAAAAATCGTCCTCTATTGCTTCGCGATGCGATACTGAGTGTTCTTTGGCAGGATTTCACCGATTTTGAATTAATTATTTCGGATAACCATAATGACGAACAAACGCAACTTGTTTTGCAAGAGTTTGAGCCCATGCCTCAAGTGAAAATTATTAAACCTAGTGAGGAAATGAAAATGATAGATCACTGGGAATTTGCAACCACTCATGCGTTAGGTCAATATGTTATTCTGCTTGCAGACCGAAAAGTTTTGTATCAAGGTGCATTGAAAAAATTAAAAAACAACGCACAAAAATACCCCAGCATCAATGCCTTTTCCGTTGGTGTTCAAATGTACGATGAGGTAAATCATAAAATGGGTTGGTGCAATGCTATTGGCAAAACCAAGCAATGGAAATCAAGTGACTTGGTGTCTAATTTCGTGAACGAGAATCTATTTTCAAAAAAATCATTTGATATTTTCTTTCCAAAGACCTTAAATGGAATGTACAAAAACTCATTCGCCCAAAAGGTCCGTAATGAATTTGGCCACTATTTCAACACAAAGGGTGTAACAACACCAGATTACTCTTCGTTTTTTATCAATACAGCTTTGAATGATGAGATCGTGTATATAGGCGAAAAAATCATACTTACCCAAGGTGAACGAAGCAGTAACGGTAGAATTTTTGGGGCAGGGAAATTTCAAGCCTACATGGATTCATTGGGATATGAAGATCCTTATAAATATGTGCCGATTAAGGCTCCAATTATCTATAACTTGCTTGTTATAGATTATCTAAAAATACAAGATGTTGTAACCAACAACTCTGCACGAGGTAATCTGAACTGGTTTAATTATTTCAAAGTGAATTATTTTGAAATCTTAACTAAGCGCAACCAAGGATTAGACGATGAGGGCTTCAGGTATTTTACAGCAGCATGGGAAAAAGGTCTTCTAAACACTCCTGTAGCTATAGATGTGGAAATAGTGAAAGAAGTTGCTATGAATGATTTGAAAATCAATAATGAAGCCATAAAACATGATAAAATTAAACGCCTGTCTCATCATACCCGTGATTTTTTAGCCGCGCGTTTTTCGAAGAAAAGTATCCTGAATAAAGTATTTCCGTTTGAATTTAGAGATGTATTTCACGCAGCGGGTTTTGGGAATATATCAAACCATAAAGGGCAAAAATTCCGTTCAAAAACTACGAATACATAACCATGTCTTCAAAATCATATTTCAAAAATTTAGATCATATTCGGCCATTTGCATTTTTATCAACGTCTGAAACAGAAACTCAGTGGTTCATAATATGAAGATTATTCATGTCATACCTAATCTGCGAAAGGGAGGTGCTGAGCGCTTGTGCATCGATACCTGCCGAGCGCTTCAAAATACACAAGGAGTCGAGGTATTACTCATTAATCTATATCCAGAAAACGCCTATTCTTTTTTGACCAAAGAGCTTAACCGAAAGGTCATTCCAGCTAAAGTAACTCCCTCCATCCGCGGAAAATCGACCATTGAAATTGGTCACTTACAACAAGAATTAGAAGCCTTTCAACCCGATGTCATCCATGTGCATTTATTTGAGGCGTTGATGGTCGTGAGTCACTTGCATTTTTCAGCTCATTTAGTTGTGCATTTTCACGATAATATGGCGCAGTTTGAAAACTTTTCGTGGCGCACGTTACTCCATAAACAAAAGGTGACCAGTTTTTTTGAGAAACGAATCATTCTTAAATTATTAAAACAACATAAAGTTAGTTACATCGGGATTTCGGAACATACATATCGATACATAAGCAAGGTTCTTCCAAAATCGGCGCAAAAGGTTAAACTACTCAATGCCATAGAGACCAATCGTTTTCATGCTTCTCCTGAAAGTCAGCGTTCAAATGAACTTACTATGATTGCCAGCTTAGTGCCCAAAAAGGCACAACATCTTGCAATTCAGGTCGTGGCAGAATTAGTTCAACGTGGAATTAACCTCCGGTTGAATCTATTGGGAGATGGACCGGAAAAAGAAAAGCTGCAAGAATTAACTAAAAAGCTGAACCTTGAGCAACACATTCTATTTCATGGTAATGTAGACGATCCTGAGCGATTTTTGAAAAACTCCGTCGTTTATATCCACACGGCTCGTTATGAACCATTTGGCTTAGTCATTCTAGAAGCCATGGCAGCCGGTCTTCCTGTTGTCTGTACGGACGGAGGAGGCAACCGTGATCTGATACTTGATGGAGAAAACGGATTCCTGGTGACGTCAATCAATCCCGAAGATTTAGCCGATAAAATTGAATACTTGTTGAAACACGAAGATAAACGGAAGCAAATGGGAGAACAAGCGCAGCGTTTTGCAAAGGGGTTTGATATCGAACGCTATGCTACACAATTAATAACCATATATTCTGCTATGTAATATCTTGTAATGTTTTAACAAACTCCCTGTAATTAGCATCCGCGTTATACATTTTCTCCCAGGTCAAATAAGCCGCCTCTCCTTTAGCTTCGGCTATACTAGAATCAAAAAATTCGCAAATAGCTTCGGTGACTTCTTGTGTCGAGGGATGACCTGAGAGTAATTTGCCATTGGTATCATTCACAATCTCCCCATTTCCTCCTACGCTTGTTGCAATCACAGGTATCCCAAAACTCATCGCCTCCATAATTGAAACTGGAATCCCTTCTGAGGAACTCACATTGATAAACAAAGATGGACTATTTTCACCGTACCATTGCATCAATGCTTCATTTGATATATGTCCTTTGAAGATGTACGTTATGTTTGATCTCAACTGTTGTTTCGCTAATCGTTCTAATTGCTCTCGTTCCGGACCGTTTCCAAAATGCACCCATACCAATGAAACATCATGGATATAACTCAATGCTTCGATAATCAATTCAATACGCTTGAGTGGAATAAGATTCGAACAACTTACCAACGTAAAAGTCCCGGAAGGTGTAACTTTGTGCTGTGCGGAAACACCAAGACGTGAGACCGTAAGTTTGCCTGGATCTGAAACCCTCCATTTTTCAGTTATATAGTCCTTCCCTTTTTGCGAAATAGGATAAATAGCATTCAGCTGGTTGGTTATATAATGCCGAAAGGGTAAATAGTTTAGCGGATGAACGTCAAAGTACACATCCCATCCGTGCACACGCGAAACAGTTGCCACCTTATTGTATTTATTAAGCATGGCTATAGCAAGCGCAACGTCGTCGCACCAATAGGAATACAAAACCGTGTTATGATCAAGTGGGATTCGTTTAGTAAGCCGGCGTCGTATCTTTTTTGCTCGTGCTAAAGAAACCAGCATGGTTTTGAGTTTCCCCAACGTTAAACGTTCGCGATAGATGTTGTTGATAATATTGAACTCTTGCCACGCACGCCGGTCTAATATGCCTAACAATTTTTCGACCCCTGATAATTGAACCTTCAAAACCACAACATTACAATTAGATGGTACTGGTCGTTGCTCAGCTGAAGCAGGGTCGACAGCGACAATTGTCACCTGTTCGAAACTTTCGGACAAGTAATTAATTTCAGTTTCCAAAAACGTTTCGTTTGTTCCAAATGGAAACCCGGCCGTAATTAACACCAATTTTTTGTTCATCTTCAGCCTGATGTTTTACCTTTGTAAAGGTAACCAAACTAATTTAGTCGCTTGAAAAAAATCCTCCTCATATCCTATTTCTATCCCCCCTGTAACCTAACGGCAGCACAACGTGTCGCTGGGTGGGCGAAGTATTTGCACGAGAGCGGCTATTACCCGATTGTGGTTACGCGGAACTGGGATAAGCATATAGAGCAATCCGAAGATGTATTGTATTCTAGCGGCACCTCATTACAAGTAGAAAAAAGGGGAACACACGAAGTACATTATGTTCCCTACAAATCAGGTTTAAGAGATCGAATTTTCACACGCTTATCAGGCACTAAGCTTCAGGCGTTAAGCAAACTCTTCACGGCATTGGAGTTGATCATGGAAAACTTTTCAATGCGCTTTATCCCACACCGAAACATGTACAGGTATGCGGACAAGTTATTGTCCGATGATAGATCTATTCAACAAGTCATTATTTCCGGAAATCCCTTCAACCAATTTGCATTTGGCTATCACCTAAAAAAACGACACCCTATTCAATGGATTGCCGATTACCGGGATGATTGGAATACATCCGAATTGGAAGTCAAACCCTATGCTTCGTCACGGCTCATTGCTAAGCTACAAGCACGCAGCGAAAAAAAATGGGTGGGTACAGCGGTGTGTATTACTTCCGTGTCTCAATACTATGTGCAAAAAATCGCACAGTTTGTAAAACGTCCAGGTTATGTTGTTCTCAATGGCTATGATTTTGAATTACCAAATCCCTGCCCACAACCCGAGTCAGATGTTTTCCGCATCACTTATAATGGAAGTTTATATCCCAGTCAACCAATCGAAGTCTTTCTGGAAGCTGTTAAAAGTGTGATTCGTTGTAACGATAAGATATTGCCCATTGAAGTTCATTTTCCCGGATTGGCATATGATCCAGTTCAAAAAATACGAGTAGAAGCGTTAACCAAAGACATTCAAGCACACATTTTTATTACCCCCCGTTTACCAAAAGAAGAGGTAATCGACTTGCAATTGCGATCGGACGTGTTATTAATGGTTGCGCACAATAATATTAAAGGAATACCTTCCAGTAAGTTATTTGAGTACATTGGGTTGGAGCGTACCATTTTGGTTTGTCCTACAGACAGCGACGTTATTGAAGAAATGGTTACGACAACTGCTACTGGTTATACAGTGCAATCAATAGATGAATGTATCCGTGTTTTGACAGAACTCATACACAAAAAGCGGATGAACGAACCCTTAACTACACACGCTGATACAATTGTACGTAACCAATACAGCCGCCGTTACCAGGCGAAAGTATTGGGTGAGTTGTTGGACAGCATGACATCAGCTTAATTTCAGTTTTGATTAGCTCACATTCTTTCGACAAAGACGACAGTATCAAAGGGGAGCCAGAGGTAGGATACCTCTAATAACTCATACTACTCAC
>NZ_CFIGVI010000016.1:0-20907 GCF_984588085.1 Wandonia sp. | reverse complement strand
CTCACAAAAACTATAACCAGAATCCATATCAGGTTTATTAAACTTTCCCTTCGCGGGTCAAAGAACAACACCCCAGATAAAACAGGCCTTCCACCCGATTAACCGCCCCAATTTTATGTTAAAATTAACTATATATTAAATTAATTGTTAAAAATCTTTGTTAGAAAAAAATTGATTTCATACCTTTGCAACGCAAAAATTTAACCACCATGAATCAATTGTTTAAAAACTCACTGGTAATAGCTATTTGTATGCTACCGCTTTTTTCTGTTGCGCAATACAAATATGAACTGGAGTTATCATCTTTCAATGAATCAAGCCCTAAACAGGCCTATTCGTTTATCTCTCAAAAGTTGACTTACGGAAAACGAAGTATTGAAAACAATCGTTTTTACTTCGAGTCTTCGGAATTGTACAGTGAAGAGAAAATCAATCAAATTGTAACGTTCTTCGATTACGAACTAAAGAGTTTCCAGATACTGGCTCGTCCGGAAGAAGAACAAGAATAATCAATCATTTAAAACAACCATCATGAATATTTTTAACCGATTACTTTTAGTAATCAGTCTGGTTTCTGCGATCCTTTTTGTGCCTTCGGGAACAGCTTTCGGGCAATGTCAGAACGCAACTGCATACGGGTCTTCCGCAGCACCAACAGAGAATATCGAAGTTCAAATAAGCAGTGGCCTTTGGCGCGGATACGAGTACAATACCTTAACAGATGTTACCAGTGGTCGCACCTATCTTTCGGATATGAGTCGATCCGGATATATTACCGTTAGATCCGGATCTCCCGGTGGTCCGGTTGTTGCCTATGGAGTTGCACCTTTAAGCTGGACAGCAGTAGCAAGTGGTACACACTATATCCACTATAGTTCGAATTCGAATTGTGGGCAAAGTAACAGGAATACAAGAACCACTATACGTTGTACATCCTGTCCGACTTCTCAACGTGATTGTGAAGGGGCACAACTGGTATGTAATAACTCTACTATTAATGCCAACTCGAATGGTGCAGGTGTACAGGAAATTTCGGGAGCTAATTCAGGATGTGACATGGTAGACGAAAATCAATCTACCTGGTTCTATGTCTATATTCAATCAGGAGGTACGTTGGAGATGACCATCTCTCCCGAAGACCCTAATGACGACTATGACTGGGCAATCTGGGGACCCTATAATGCGGCAACGGCTGCTGCAAACTGTAGTCCTACAGAAGCACCATTGCGTTGTAATACTTCAGCAAACGCACCGTTAACAGGTATGAATCCATCTGCTACGAGAGACTATGAGTTTCCCAATAATACTTACCCATGGTCGAACCCAATCCAGGCAAATAGCGGTGATGTATACATCCTGTTGATAGACAACTGGTCAAACAGTGGACGTCCGTATCAATTGAACTGGAGCGGAACCTGTGCATTGGGGTGCACAGCCATTGAACTCCCTGTTGAGTTGATTAGCTTTCAGGGTGAGAGCTTTCCGAATGAAAATGTTCTTACCTGGAAAACAGCTTCTGAAAAAGACAATGATTATTTTGTCTTGGAAACATCAGTAGACGGATCAACCTGGACAGAAATTGATCGCATTCCGGGTGCAGGAACTACTTCTACGAAACAAACGTATACAAGTACGCATCGCGTTCAGACAACAACGGTTCAGTACTACAGATTATTCCAGTACGACTATGACGGTAGCGAAGATTTTCTCGGGATCGTATCGCTGAATAATCAGGAAGAAGCAAAGACAATTACCAAGAGAGTCAACCTGTTTGGTCAGGAGGTAAACGAAACTTACCGTGGAATGGTAATTGAATATTATTCAGACGGAAGTATTCAAAAGAAAATACAATAGTTCGTCTATAAATACACTCTTTTAAACCACCTTCTAAGTTATAGAAGGTGGTTTTTTTATTGTATCCTGTTCCTGTAATAATCTTCAGCCAGACCAGCATTATCAGGACATACAGGTTCATATAAGATCAAACGCCTATCTACTTATAACACAGAAATTTGTTAAAAAATTTGTTCATAATTAATTAACGTGTTAATTTAGCCTTAATACCACGCTAAAAATTATTATGCCCCTGTACTATTATTTATGTAAAAATTAATGAATTGACTTGACCTTTTAAGGTTATGCTACTGTTTACCAAAATTTATTATTGCTATGGGAAAAAACATTACTTCAGTGTTTTTACTGGTCTTTGCATGGACCTGTTTTAACGTATTCGGACAGGATGAAAAAAAAGCGCACGGGCTCGTATCTAATTTCGAACAATCATTTGATTTTCAGCCTGAAAAAAAATATTCGCGAGAAGAAGGTTTGAAGTACAATCAGGCAGAATACACAAATCACCCTGATTTCGGAAGACTACCTGTTGATGCTCCATACGGGAAAAGGGTCGTGGAAGATCTTAGTAAACGAACCGTTGACGAACGTTATTATATCGATTTGGATGACCCTACTTTTTTCTATGTGCAAAAAGCTGCAACACCCATTAATTTCGAAAAAGACGGACATCTTGTTGCTATCCATCCTTACCTGAGTCCATCGCAAAACGGAGTATATAAAGCCGAGCGGCAACCGTATCCGGCAGAGTTGAATACACTGAATAAAAATGCTGTAATGTACATCGACGGACAGGAGTTTTCTTTTAGCAACTATTCGCTTGTTGCCACTCTTCCTGACGGAACACAAGAAACATTTGATGCAAACTGGGAAGCAATCCAGGTCGGTAATGAAGGGGCTCTGATCAAGAATATCTTTCCAAAGATAGATTTGCGCGTTCTATTCAGTAAAGGACAAATAAAAACAGAGTTTATTCTTACAGAACAACCTGTTTACACAGAACTGGAGTTTACAGATGAAATAGGTTTCAATGATGACTTCGAATTAATTGAAGATGCGGAAAATCAAAGAGGAAAGCTACTTGTTCGCTCTTCTGATCAAACTCCTTTCTTAAAAATTGGTGCTGTTAAGTCGTTTGATGCGTCTCAGGCAAAAGAGCTTGCCAGTATTCATCCCTATATCAACGATGGGACTCATCTTAAATTTATCTGTGATGCAACTTTTCTTCACAATCCTGAACTTACCTACCCATTACTAATTGACCCGCTATTTACTGCTGTGGGTCCTGTGAACTCCGCTGCAGGGGTAATGGGTTCATTAGAATCTCCTGCATCATGTAGTTCAACACTAGATGTAAACTTTCCGGGAGGGTCTACTCCATGGGATTTTTCCGCAGCATGGTCTATCTACGCTGATGAGTGTTTCTATAATTGGTACTACTATGACTACTGGCCTTGCTATACAGGTGAAGCGCAAGTAAGTATCACCAGTAACTGTGGAGGAAGATCCCCTGCCACCGGAATCTGGAACTGTTCACCGGGGTGCTCAAATCCGGGAACCTGGACCCCGACACTTCCCTTTGCTTCGTCGGGAACACAAAGTTTAGCACAATGTTATACACCTTCCTGCTCCAACCAAACCCTTTCTTTTTCCTTTAACCTCGATCGAAACTCCGGATGTCCTAGTTTTGGTGGAGCAGATCAATGTAACTGGTCTTCCAGTTGGTGCATTACTCTTAATCAATGGCAGGTAATTGTTCAGGGAAGGTCTCTTGAAACACTAGGAAATACATCCACGGGGAATGGATATACCACTGTCGTATCATCCAACTGTCTTGGTAATTCAACATTAGATCCAACTGTACAGTATGGAGTTCCCGGCTATTCCTACTCCTGGAATACAGGAGCTACAACTCCAACCATTACAGTTAGTAATGCAAGTTCCGGAGCTACCTATACTGCAGATGTTACCGACGCTTGCGGTACAACCCGAACAGCGACTTTTGATATTACCTGTCCATTAGCTGTAACACTTACAAAGTTCGATGCTGTAAACCTGGAACGTGAAGTCCTTCTCGAATGGGAAACAGCAACAGAACAGGATAACGACTACTTTGTTATTCAACGGTCAACCGATGGTATACACTTTGAGAATATCGGAATGGTTAAAGGTGCCGGAAATTCGAACACAACACAGTATTATCATTTTTCCGACCCCAACCCGTACTCACACATCAGCTATTATAGACTTGAAATCGTGGATTTCCAGGGAACCAAGGATTACTCATCTACCGAATCAGTAGTACGTAATAATACGGATGGTTCCATTCAACTTATCCCCAATCCGGCAAAAGAATCAGTAAACATCGTTTACACAGCTTCGGTACAGGATGAATATACGATTCTAATCAACTCTTCCAGAGGTGAAAGGATGCTGGAAAAAGTCGTAGAAGTTAAAAAAGGAATGCAAAGCACGCACTTTGACGTTTCAGGACTTGCCGCAGGTATATATATTGTTCAGATACGTACAAAACATGAGGTCTTTTCCGAAAGACTGATTATCGAATAGAAAAAAAGGGAGGTGAATGATCACCTCCCTTTTTTGAATCCCGGTTATATCTATCTTATAACAAACTTTTTCGTCAACGTCAGCTTTCCAGTCGTGATACGTGCAATATATATACCACCCGTTTGTTTTTGAATTTCATGCTGCGAGAAATTCGTCGTTGCAGATTTTCTTTCCAAAACTCTTCCCAATGGATCAATGATTTCCACAAGATCTCCTTCTGTTAAACCAACCACTCTGAATGTTCCGTTATTCGGATTCGGAACAATTTCAATCCCATCGCTATTATTACAGGTCACTAGTATGGTCTTAAGAAGTACGTGTGTTCCATCATAATCCGTCTGGGACAAACGATAATACCCAAAATCGGAAGTTTTCCTTTCTAACCAGCTATACTCCTGCGTATGATTGGTTGTTCCTGCTCCCTTGATTGTTACTTTGGCTTCCCAATTCAGTCCATCTTCACTATACTCAATACTGTAATAATCATTATTTAGTTCTGTAAGAGCCGACCAGGAAAGTAGAACTCCTTCTCCCACACATTCACCTATGAACGCATGTAAAGCAACCGGAAGAATATCAGGAAGACCTGCCAAACCTGTAACGTAAAACGGTGAAGTTGATCCCCCGTTACCGTCAATTACCAGATAATACGTTTGACCCGGAGTAGCCGTAAAACAATGTGTCTGGTTTCTGTTTGTTCCGGTAACTGCTGAATAAATATTATCCCTGGGACAGGAAACTACATTCCAATACATTCCTCCGTTTGCTCCGGTACAAGCGTTTCCATCACCGTCGGTATTCGGATCCTGAACAACAATAGATTGTTGACTGTCAGTCAGACCACTTAAATTTACACAGACTTCTGTTTCTGTCGGTTGAAATGCGACCCAAACCGTATTATCATTCGAATTATTCCAGGAACAACCAAAAGAAGAAGAAAATGAACCCGAGGAACTCATTCCCGGAGTATTCGAACTTCCCGACATTCCTGAACTTGTAGAACAAAAAGGTCCTCCTGTCCAATTTATAGCATTTACACATTGATCCCCCAATCCACTTGCTTCCTCGTACGAAGGATCACCAAATACTAACTCCGCTAATGTAACACATGGAGCCGAGGTCGTATTTTCTGCAAAATAAATCGTCCAAATACCATCTGCATTCTGACCGGCAAAAGCTGTTTCGATATCTCCACTTGTAGAAAACACCCCAAATCTACCGCTCCCATTTGAAGCTGTAGCTGTAGAACTTGGAAAACTTGAATAATCCGGTGCTTTATTTAAACAGGATGACTGGTTCCGAAACTGGTAATCTATACGATTGGTTGGAGAAACCGTATAATTGGATGTTGTTCCCATCTGTGGAGCAATCTGTACACAAGTTCCGGCAGGAGACTTGATATAACAAGAAACAGCACTTAGGTTTCCTCCACATGTTGCACTTAATCTAAGACGTATTTCTGCCAGTTGAAGATCTGATGTATTCAAAACACCAACTCCTGTTACTGAAAAATGTAATGCTTTGGTTCCTGGGGTACCACATCCGGAATAACTTGTCCCATTATCAAGATCAATCGGTAAAGTATTTGTTACAGGAAAAGTTTGACTAGTAGCAAGTGCCGCTACAAAAGCACATAAGAGTAAGCTGATTAAATGTTTCATAAATTAACCTTGTTTGTTACTTTAATATTATCAATTATTTACGCAAAAATAATTTTAATAATCGTTCCGCTGGTTGTTCAGGGGTTTATAATCTTACTACCCTAACATCTCTGCACAAAACCTCTTCACTAATAACCTAAATATTAATAAATTAACGGATTGTTATCTTCTTATTGAAAGCCTGAAATATTCATCGCAGAAAATGACATTTACATCTTTTACTTAAGAAGATAAGACGAAAAGAAAGATTAAGTTTTATTAATGCTTTTAGAGGAGAGAAAGTCGGATCGTAACTTTGTCAATCAAAAGCTCTGTCATGTCAACATCTATCCATTCAAAACTGATTTACAGCCTATTATTATGTATTCCGCTGTTCATCAAAACCACTTCTTTTTCGCAAACGTATGCATCGGAAGAACTCCGTCAGCAAGCAGAAATGTCGGAACGTAAAAAAGCTCACTTATTAGAGAAAGAACCTCTACCAATCGAATCAAAACAGAAAGCTGATCATCCTGAAATATCCCTGGACGGCTACATGTCTACGTACGCTGTTTCTATTGTTTCGCTTACAGGAGAAAAGCTAAACAATCCTGACCTGGAAGAGGAAGCTGCCGATGAACATAAAATATGGCAGGCTTTTCTTCATCCTGAAAAAGAAACGCTTGTTTTCAAACACAGAGAAACAGGTAAAATAAGACAAAATTCTATCGTTATTAAAAACGGCTATCTCTACATTCTCTGTGAAAGCTGTGATTTTCCACCATCGAAAATTACCATTACAGAAAACGGAGGCTGGCTTATGGATATGCCTTCTCAGGACGAAGGTGTAAATGCTTGTTTCAGATACCACTTTAATCCTTCCAAATAATGAAAACACTATTTATACTAGTAATCGCACTCTGTATGTCCTCCATCACGCATGCTCAGATGGCAAATGCAACCTTTACCGTTCGGTTCAACTCGATTACTTCATACGAAGACGGAGGATCAAACAACTGTTGGGAATGGGGTAACGAAGAATATACACTTGCCCATGCACGCTTCTTCGACAATGTAAACGGAGCAACTTCAGGCACCGGATGCTTCACTTGTTCTACTAATGGTAACTGTACCTATGGTTCAGTTACTACCTTAGGCACACGAACCAATACATCAAACATTCTTACAGCGCAGGTAGATGCATTTGAAGATGATGGGGGAGGCAGATGTTCTTATAATAGCGGGGATGACTGCCGCTACAATGGAAATGTTGCTTCTATTGATTATCGGGTCGACAGTTATCCATCCAACGGTTCTTACAAAAACTGGCAGTTCGGGAATCATAATCACCGATTAACGTATTCGTATACCTGGCGCTATTCCGGTTCAGCGAATCAAATCACTCCTTCCTGCACCCAACAGGTTGTAAATTATGCTGCCGGAACCATACGTTCCTGGTCCGTTTACCTTACGGCCGGAGTCACCTATAATTTCAACACCTGTTCCAGCGGAACTGCTCATGATTCATACCTTCGTCTATACGCACCGGACGGATATACAATAACTGCTCAAAACGACGACAATTGCGGCGCTCTTTCCTCCGTTGACTTTACCCCTACAACATCGGGAAGATATTATCTGGAGGTTTCCAGATTTTCCAGACAGGCCTTAACTACTCCCGGAGTACTCTCATACAGAATTGTTACTCCAACAACATCTTCCAATGGGGGAAATGTTACTGCATGTGCTGGAACCAATTCTCCTGTTTTAAACGGAAATAATCCGGTTATCGGTTCGGGTGCCTGGACAGCATCCCATCCGTCTGTAACGTTTTCAAACACAAGCAGCCCCAACTCAACACTTAGCTCAAACACACCGGGAACCTATACCGCTACCTGGACAATCAATAACGGTGGGTGTCTAAGCTCCAGTAACCTTACGGCTTCTATTCAGCCGGCTTCTGTAGCACCATCAGGAATTTCGGGAACAGGAAGTGTTTGTGTTGGAAATACAGCGACGTTATCTGTAAACGGGGGAAGTCTCAGTACAGGCGCTCAATGGGAATGGTTTACCGGATCCTGTGGAGGAGCACCTGTTGGAACGGGATCTTCCATTATTGTGAATCCAGGAGCCACTCAGACCTATTATGTCCGTGCTTCTGCCGGAAGCTCCTGCCCTGCAACAGCCTGTACATCAGGAAGCATTTCTCTTCCGGTCATTTCCGGAAATCTCTCTATTGATGGTGAATCTGCAACATGTGTTGTTCAGGAAAACGGATGGGTCCATTTTTATAATACCTCATCAGGACGTTTATTGTGTGCAATTAATGCTAATGGACAGAATCTGGGAAGTGTTTCAGTAACCTCCTATGTTCAGACAGCTCCTTTCAATGTGGATGCCTGCGCTGACCCACAACCTCAGTTTACTACGGCAACACTCGGAAGACGTTGGGTCATCACACCACAGTATCAACCAACCTCACCAGTTAGTGTACGGTTGTATTTCCATGCCAACGAATACAATGCTCTCTCTCCTGTAGCTAATGCCAATGCGAACGGCAACGACAATACGGTAGGTTACTATGACCTTTCTCTCAGTAAATATACTAACTCCGTAAATACAGCTCTTGTCAACAGCACTCCTTTTGACAACTGTACGTCCGGTTCTACTACATTATACGGCCCTTCCGGATCAGGAACAGCAAGCAGCATTATCAGCGGCTTCGATGCCAATGGATTATATACGGAATATGCGATTGGGAGTTTCTCAGAATTCTGGTTACACGGCAGTACAATTAACAGTGCCCTTCCCGTAACACTTACCCATTTTACAGCTGACTGTAAGGAAAATATTATTGATATTAACTGGGTAACGGAAACCGAGAAAAACTCCGCTTTATACCGTGTCGAAAAAAGTAGTGATGGTATTAGCTGGAGCCTTCTTCAGGAAGTTGCGGCTGCCGGAACGACACAAATGCAGCAGAATTATAGTGTTACGGACAATCGAATTAATTCTGAATCGATATACTATAGACTTCGACAAATGGACACAGACGGAACAGAAGAATTGTATGGTCCAGTTGCTGTAAATTGTCAACTTCAAACAGACGAAGTAGTCGTCTACCCCAATCCAAGTAACGGGTCATTTACACTGAAAATTGTCAGTTCTACAGAGATTCAATCTGCAACCATCGGTATTTATGACCTAAACGGTAAACTTCTTCTGACAAAGAAAAGTCCCGTTGCGCAGGGAGTCACTACGATTCACTTCAATGATTCCAAATTAGCGAAAGGCACATATATTGTTAAAATCCCAGGTGAAAAGAATCAATTATTTGTTCCGGTAAAACTGGTTGTACAATAAAAAATAACGATAAAAGGATAAAGCAAAAGCACAACCATTCAATGATTATAAATTCAGTACATTTCACCTTTTAATAATCGCTTTTGCTTTATCCTTTTTTATTCTTCCCGCTGCTAATACAATAACTAAAAAAGGAAGTATTGGTGCTTTAAATCTTACTAATACTCCGAAAAGTACCGCCGTAAACCCAACCGAAAATCCAAAAATCAGAATAAACAGTAGTGAAAATGTAAGTAATTCGTTCTTTCTGATCAGACGAATTTTTCGGAATACCCCACCACCTGAAAAGACAAATTTTAAAGTAAACCAAATAAAAAGCATACTTTCAATACCGCTCACCATTAAAAAGATAGTATTTGATTCCCAAAGAAACGGGCGATAAAAAGCAGCAATCAGAGCTGCCGGGAATGTTTTGATCATCCCCCACATTGAATAATCCGTAACACCCAAATCATATCTTTTTCCCGTATACAAATGGTTTTGTGCAAAGTCCTGTTGAATTAATGCTGCCTCTTCCAGATAAGTTTCCGGCCCCAGTGAACCCAGACTACCCTGCGATTGAAAGTAAACTGCTATAACACCTAATGTAACAATTCCTACCACCGTTCGAAAAACCAGTATCAGCATTTTATTATCACTCATTCTCCTCACAATTGCTGAACTAAAAGCCAGAAAAAGAGGTGGTAGTATAGCTATCAACATGAAGGGTCTTACATGATAAAGAATAAATAAGTAGAAGACGATTACGGATGCACCATACCATGATAGTTTTTGTTTCCCTGAAAAGATACCGAAGAAACGGTATACTAAAAACAGCAGGGAAATGTACATAAAGGTGTCCTTGGAAATCCCACTACACCAAATGGCAACCGTTGGAATAAACAACGTTGCAACTGCTGTGTAAAATGGCGAAAGGATCGAATACGACCGTACAATTTCAAAAAGACGCCAACTGGCAAGTGCAGATAAATAACTCAGAATAAGTGTTATTGCAATGTAGCTGTTGAATGTAAAAAAAGCCAGTATTGAGATCAACTTGGAAACAAACCAGCTTTCAGGCTCGCGATATATCCAGCTGGGCGGGTATCCCGTATGTAGGTTAAATCGCTGAAACTGCATTCCGTGCACGGGTGTTGTAAATATTTCCTCAAAGTAGGCTGATGGGTTGTCCCAGAACAGCCTGTTTAGATTAACTGCACCCTCCCAATATGCTACAGTGTCTCCTCCCTGATAGTACAGTACATAGACTGCGGCAAAAACAATCCCAAAGAAGAGTTTAAAAAGCACTCCCGGAATGAAGTACCTGCTGTCTTCGCGATCAGCAATCCTTGCTCTTTTTCGAAAAGCAAAAAACAAGATCAGTAACAGCCAGACTAATCCAACACTTAAATCTACTATTCCGAACAGTTCGCTTTTCACAAAGTGAAGTTAATTAAATTCAATAAATGCGATCTATAGAGCTCCCGATTTCAGGAACCATGTTCTACGCAACCTGAATACGATAATGAGGATTACGAAAACAAAAGTCATCAAAACAATTTTAAAGAAAAAAGTATGTGTCCCGAAATCCAAGGCTAAACGTGAAGACGTCGTAAATAGTACGTGCACACACGCCACGCCTACGGCAGCCATTACCGTAAAAGGTTTTACTTCAAACCTATAAAACCGGCGGGAGAGAACGAAGACTGCTACATAATTTACGATACTTGCTCCCAGAGTAGCCAGAGCAGCCCCTTTGATCCCAAAGACCGGAATCAGCCAGATGTTGAGTCCAATATTTAATACGGCAGCAACAACTGAAACCCCCGCTATCCATTTCGTTCTGTTCTGCAAATTCATTCCGGGGGCAAACATTGATAATCCCGAAAACCAGACAGAAAGATACAGCATCGGCATAACGTCTGATGCCTGATAAAATGGTTTTTGTGTAAACAGGATAATGGTTTCTTCTGCAAATACAGACAATGTCGTAACAGCAAAAAGCCCACCGAAAACATACCAGTTAAACAAAACAGACATGTCTGTTTTCGTTTCTTTCTCTTTGTAACGCTGATACAATAGGGGTGCCATTGCCGTAGAAAACCCTGAAACAATCAGCGAAATGGCAAATGAAAATTTGTACCCGACACTGTATACCCCAAGATCGGTTTTTGTCAAAAAGTAGTTGATACAAATCCGATCTGTTAATGTCAGAAAAACATAGGCCACAGCAGCAGGAACAAGCGGCAGACTATATTTCAGTAACTTTTTCATCAACTTCTTACTAAAAAAGAATTGGTAATCCCCCTTAAGTTGGAAAAACTGATAGAGTAATACAACCGGAACGATAGCAATAGTTGCGTAAAACACTCCGTTAATTCCTTTATCCAATACAATGACAAAAAAGTAGGTCGCTAAAATCCCCAAAAGAGCATGTAAAAAAGAGGCTATTGAAAACTCAACCTTTCTCCGCAGTGCCTGCAGGTGTCCACTGAAAAACAGAAACATCCCGTTCAGAATGATTGAAACAACCGCCAGTATATAGGTTTTAGTATGACTCGGATGGGTAATTCCCAACACATCAAGTATCGGTTTTCTGAATACAATGGCAACTACACCTCCTAGTAACAGGGTAGTGATAATAAACACTAAAGCGGTAGACGAAAGATTTCTTTTCCGAATAGTATCCTGATGTGATTCTCCCAAGTAACGCGTTAATCCTTGCCCGATCTGAAAAGAAAATACGGCAGCGAAGAACATGCTGAACACGTACAACAGATCAAGAATTCCATAATCATTGGGAGAAAAATAGGTTGTAAATACGGGAATCAGCGCTAAACTGATTCCTTTTGCCATAAAACCGGCCAGTGTATATATTGTCCCCTCTTTTAAAAAGTCCCGGATCACAAGTCTGGTAATTAGGATGAAAGGCTGAAATTAACCAATTATCACTGATTACGAAGAAAATCTATTAATTTTTGCACTGCTCTTCCCCTATGACTCATGGTATTCTTCTCTTCAAGACTCATTTCAGCAAATGTTTTTCCACAGTTCTCAGGTTCAAATACTGGATCATATCCAAATCCATTTGTTCCGGACCTGCTTTCGCGAATTACTCCCTCGACAATTCCCTCAAATTGCACGGGTTTCCCTTGCCAGATCAGATGAATCACTGTCCTGAAGCGGGCTTTTCTATTCGGCTCTCCTGACAGTTCCTGCAACAACTTATCAATGTTTTTCTCATCTGACTTTTCTTCGCCTGCATAACGCGCTGATTTTACTCCCGGTGCCCCTTGTAACGCTTCTACTTCCAGTCCAGTGTCGTCAGCAAAACAGGCTTTACCGAATTTTGAATAAATCTCTTCTGCTTTAATACGCGCATTCCCTTCCAGTGTTTCTGCCGTTTCAGGAATATCATCGTAAAACTCAAGATCGGCGAGTGACATTACCTTCATTCCTTCAGGCACCAGGGATTGAATTTCCTGTGCCTTATTTCTGTTTCCCGTAGCAAATACTATCTCCATTGTTTTCTTTTTTTAAAACTCCTGCACTAAGCAATATCAGAAAGAAGGCAACAAAGGTAACACCTGTTTGTGTTTCCAGTGTATCTTCTGTCAGATAAGAGGATACGACCACTATACCAAAAATAAAGGAATTGATCAGGTCCGCTTTCCATACCTGTACCAGAAATACGATATGCAAGAGCAGAAATAAAACTATCCCCGGAATTCCAAAAGCGACCCACATGGTCAAAAACTGTTGGTGTGTCCTATGCCTGTTTTCAGGAAGAAGACGTGTTTCCCTGGCGCTATAATATTTCTGAAATGTGTTTTGAACGTCTCCTGTTCCTACTCCTAAAAGCGGATAATCGACAATGATTTCCCAGCCTGTTTCCCAGGACTCTAGCCTTTCCAATACCGTTGAACCATTCGGGTCTCCCCCATCCCAATACTTTTGTAATTCCAGTGATAGTATTGCCACACGGGAACGCAAACCTCCGTATGTATATACGACAGAAGCTACTCCCTGCTCAATATAACGGATGTCCTCTCTGGACAATTTTTGTAGATCCGTAGCATCCTTGCGTAATCCTTTGGATGCCATATACCTGATGAGTGTTCCGTATATTTTATTCCCTTTAGCATCTAAACTATCGATAGGAACGGAAGAGTATTCGGACCAGTATTGACGTAGTTCTTTTTTACAGATATAATAAAAAACAAGGTTTCCGTTTTCTGTCAAATCACTTTCCAGTATATGTGTATACGTGTTTCCAAGAGGTGTTGTATACTCCAGATCTGCCGGAACCGGTCTCGTTATTTTCTTCGGCAGAACAGCAAACACCGCCAATGTTGTAACACTTAGCAAAATTAGCGGGTAAATGATCATTCCAACTATTCTTTTAGTTCCCGAATAGTTTTTTGACAAAAACCAGAATAACAGTGCTATCAGCAGAAGACCAATTGCTAGAAACCCGGACAAAACCTGTGAGTACCAGGTATAATACAGTAACCAGACTCCGACGAGCAGGAGCAAACCTTTCTTCCACCTTTCCTTTGTAAAATCAGAAAAGGCCAATAGCAAAGCAACAAAACAGGCAAACACAACCATTAATCCAAAACGGATATGCGATACGAACAGAGACAAGTCTCTAAGTTCCGTATGACTGCCTGTCTCTGCTCCCCGGAAAACACCCCAGTTAATAAAGGCCAAAAGAGTAACAACACTAATGAAAATGAACAGTAAATAATCTATCCGTTTTTTATTCAAGCCGTCTATTCCGGGAATAACTACCGGAAATAATAATAAGGGAAGCTTAATTCGTATATCTCGGAGGGCGTATTCGAAATCTGTTGTCCAGATGAGTCCGAAAATATGCAGGAAAAAAATCAGGAAAAGTAGAACCGCTACTTTATTCTTTGTAAAAAGAAGTATCTTCTTTTTGTAGTGTCCTTCAAGAATCCAGTTTACAGCAAGTAACAATCCCGAAAGACTGAGAACGATCTTATTAAGCGGCAACCCAACCGTTATTCCTGTTAACGCAAGAAAGTATAAAAAGCGATGAACCTTTGATCCAAACATGGGTTATTCTCCCGCAAGAATGGCTTTGTATTTTTCTGTATCCCCTAAAACCTTTACTGCCTCCACAAGTGCCTTATCACGTTTAAAGCTATTAATAATCCTTCCGTTCTGGTAGTAATACCGGGAAACGATTTCATTTTCCAGTAATTCCTCAATTTCCTCTCTGAACATATCCAAATCCCTTTCTTTAGAAGGGTGCACAAGTTGATATACCGATTTATACTCGGCAGACGTTGTGTCTAGATATCCCTCTCGTTCAGCTACCTCCATAAACCTGTTGAGCATCTCTTCACTTGCTGTTGAGTAAGTAAAGTCCTTTCCTAATGCAAACTTCTTGAAAGCATTATAAGTTTCATCCGTTAACTCAAACTCATCCGGTTTCGCAATTGTCGGATTATCAATCACAAATTGGGTAGCAAAATCAAAGACTACATTTTCTATGACCAACATGGCTGTCAATCTGCTGTATTCCCCTTCTTCCACTTTAATATCCGGCTCAATACCACGGCCATCCATTACTTCACGACCATTCTTTGTTGTAAAGGTCGCTAATAAAGTTTCATCTATTTCTTTTGCACGTTCTCCCTCCTTGCGGCTGGCGTAATCCAGTTTTTGAATACATCTCCCTGAAGGCGTATAGTACTTTGCAATCGTCAGTTTTACTTTCGATCCATACTTCAAATCCATTGTTCGTTGCACCAGTCCTTTCCCGAAAGTCGTTGACCCTACAATAACAGCCCTGTCCAGATCCTGAAGAGATCCGGAAACAATCTCACTTGCTGAAGCAGATCCTCCGTCTACTAATACCGCTACAGGGATTTCAAGATCCGTTGGCTTGTCCAGTGCGGTATACACCCGGTTTTCTTCCTGTATTCTTCCTTTCGTACTCACCACTTCCTGTCCCTTCGGAACAAACATATTGACTATTTTCACGGATTCGATCAATAATCCACCGCCATTTCCTCTAAGGTCAAAAATCAGTTTATCCATCCCCTGACCTTTCAATTCATCATAGGCTTTTTTAACTTCAGCATACGCAGACTGTGTAAAAGAAGTCAACTTGATATATCCTATACCGTCTTTCACGATCCCATGGTAAGGAACATCCGGAATCTTTATCTCATCACGTGTAATTTTAATGGTCTTTTTTCCAACTCCGGGACGCTCTACCTCCACCGAAATAGAGGATCCTTTTGGGCCTTTAAGCGCCGCACTTACTTCATCCGAAGGTTTGTCTTTCATCGATACCCCATCAATCGCCAGAATAACATCCCCCGCTTTCACCCCCGCTTTAAATGCCGGGTTATTTTCGTACGGCTCTGTAATAACAACGTGATCTCCCGAAGAACGAATCAGAGCTCCTATTCCTCCATATTGTCCCGTTGTCATCAGTCGATAGTCTTCAATATTTGACTCCGCTATAAAAACCGTATACGGATCTAATTCCCGCAACATAGCATCAATTCCTGCTTTCATTAATTTTCCGGGAACCGGTTTGTCTACGTAGTACATATCCAGATTCCGGTAGATCAGATCGATCAGCTCCAGATTTTTAACCACTTCAAAACCATCACTCTGTGCCCTTGAAATTAGCGGATTCATTACAACCGCTAAAGAACAGATCAAGATCGATACCCGTATGTTATTCCAAATTGATTTCATGTACTATCCGTTTATACAGTTTCTTTATTTTTCGTTCAATATCGTGAAAATTAGGCTCCCTGTTACCTACGTACAACAGAAATAGTGCCAATTGTCTGTTTTTCTCATCCAGCACCTTTTCCAATTCCTGCTTATTCAGTCTCAGAGCTTCCCGAATATAACGTCTTATCTGGTTTCTTGTTGTGGCTTTTCTGAATTTGCGTTTGGGTACGACAATCACTACCTGAAAAGCAGCTGCATTTTGGTCACTTTTATCTATATACTTAAGGATGAAAGGGATTTCTTTTACCTCCGTTCCCTTTTCATACACTTCCTGTAAGGTGCGTTTTGAACACAGCTTATATGCCTTTCCAAACGAATTGTCCACGGGGTAAAGGTAGTGAGAATTGGCATATAGCTTAATACCTTTCCAAAAACAACTCCCAGTTTTACCCTAAAAAGGATTTCCATTCTTCCAATTGTTCCGGCTTCATTACTCTGGGGAATTTGTTTTGCCCCCCCAACTTCCCTTTGCGGGCAAGAAAATCGATGAAATATTCTTTCGGCAATAGTGTAACCGTAGGCTTGTCCAATGTCTGTTTCCGTACCGCCGCATAATCATCATTGATCTTCTGAAGTTCCTGATCCAGCAACACTGCTACTTCCTGATCGGAAACGATTTTATCAGTTCCAAGGTACCAGTGATGACGAATTTTACCGTTTTTTACTGCGTGTGCCGTGTATTCGGGGATATGAATCCCCAGTTTTTCTGCTGTCTGCTGAATCCCTTTATTCATGTTATCCACCGAAAGGTGCTCGCCACATATACTAAGAAAATGTGTAATTCTACCCGTAATTCGGATTTCATAATCCAACAGACTGGTGAATCGTATGGTATCACCAATCAGATAACGCCATAACCCCGAACAAGTTGATACAACGAGCGCGTAATCCATCCCTTCTTTTACTTCATGTAACGGCAAAGCCACAGCTCCCGGACGCAACTTTCCGGTTTCGTCAAAATTGGCACTGTCAAACGGAATGAACTCAAAATAGACACCGGAATTCAACAACAAACGCATTCCTTTTCGGTTCTCTCCTTTCTGGTAAGCAAAATACCCTTCACTGGCAAGATACGTTTCCTGAAAATAGACTTCCTGACCGAATAGCTTCATCAGTTCCGGCTTATACGGATCAATTGCAACCCCTCCATGTGCATACACTTTGAGAGAAGGCCAGATGTCATGAATCGAATTCAAATTGTAGGTTTTAATAATGGACTTCAGCACCATCTCCACCCAGGCCGGAACCCCCGAGATAATACCGATATTCCACTTAGGAGCTTCTTTTACAATTGCATCCAGCTTCATTTCCCAATTGGGTAAGCGACTAATCGTTTTTCCCGGTTTCGAGAATTTGGAAAACCAGAAAGGAATCTTCCCTGCCAATATGCCACTCAGATCACCTTCCTTATACAACTCCATATCTTTTAGCTGACTACTCCCTCCTATTATCAGCAATGATTTTTCGTAAAAATCTGTTTCCATTCCATAATCATGCAGCGTCAGCATTTGCGTCAGACTTACACGCTGGAAATTTTTTATAAATGTTTCAGAAACGGGAATTCGCTTTGATGGAGACCCTGAAGTCCCGGACGATAAGGCAAAATATTTCATTCTTCCCGGCCAGATCACATCTTTCTCTCCCTGCAAAGTCCGGGTTAACCATTTTTCGTAAAATTCTTCGTACGTTGTTATCGGAATTGCCGAAGAAAATTCATGCAAAGGCGATGTCGATTGTAATATTTCCTTAAAGCTATATGTCCGTCCAAAATCAGTTCCTTTTGCTTTGTCTAAAAGCTTCTGGAGTACTTTGGTTTGCAGGGAATAATCAAACCGCTTCTTTTCCTCAAACTGGTTTCCCAATTTCGCCGTTCCCTTTAATATTGAGCCAATTAACGCCATAGGTTTAAATTTACAAAGAACGCCACATAGCCAGAACGTAACGTTATTACATCGTTAAGAAATTTTTATTTTCGATTTTCTTAAGAATTTAAAAAATTTTAAGCATATTAGTATCGCTAAAACGGGTTAGGTCAAGCTATTTATATGTATTTTTGACCTGACTTATAAAAACCAATAATACCCTGTTATGCAAAGGAAAAGCTTTATAGTGCCTCATGATTTTACCAGCGTTGCCAACTGCGCTCTGAGTCACGCACTAAAAACCGCAAAGATCGTTGATGCAGATGTTTACCTGTTACACGTTGTGAGCAAAGAAAAAGCAATACGAGAAGCTGAAGAAAAATTAGGACAAATTGCCGAAGAACACAAAGGAGAAGGCGTTGCTATCATACCTGCTGTTCGTGTAGGAAATATATTTGAAGATATCGGAGATTTTGCCGCCGAGCACCATGCCCAACTTATTTTTATGGGAACACATGGAGCACACGGATGGCAACACGTTACAGGAAGTCATGCCCTTAAAGTAGTTACGCATTCTTCGGTTCCGTTTGTTATTGTTCAGGAAAAAGAAGTGAAAGACACCGGTTACGATGACATCGTAGTTCCTCTTGATTTCAATAAAGAAACGAAACAAAAACTTGTTTTGGTGGCAAACATGGCCACTTATTTCAATTCACGGGTGCATGTTGTCATTCCTGACGAAACGGATGAGTTTCTCCGCAACAAAGTTCTCGGGAATATTCAGTTTGCGAAAAAATTCTTCTCGGAACGAGATATCGAATTAACCATTACATTAGCCCCTAGTTCAGGATTCGATAAAGAAGTCGTTAAGTATGCTGTTAAGAATGATGCTGATCTTATTGCGATCATGAACTTACAGAAAAACAGTTTCCTTGGAATTCTGGGAGCAAACTATGAACAATATATGATCACTAATGACGCACAAATTCCAGTGTTAATGGTAAATCCTATTGAGTCTGCTTACGGGCAGAGTGTTCTTTTCTCTTAAAATAGAATAAAAAGATATACAAAAAGCAGTCTGGTTTCAGGCTGCTTTTTTAATGCCTGGTGTTTTCATTTTCCCAAACGGCATTTGCTTCTTCCATCTGTTTGTAAAACTCTTCTCCGTATGCGCGAATTAACGGCTCCTTAAGGAACTTATAGACTTTTACATTCAGTTGCTCGCCAAATGTACAGGCAGGCGCGCAAATCGACCAATATTCGTAATTCAGGATCTGGAAAGATTTTGTCTTCTTCACCCGAATCGGATACAGGTGACATGAAATCGGTTTTTTGAAATCCAGCTTTCCATCATTGTGTGCTGCTTCGATTGCACACTTTGTGATTCCCTTTTCATCAAAATACACAAAAGCACACTCTTTTCCATTTACCAACGTTGTAACCGGTTCATTAAAATCATCCGGATAACTTACACCATTCTCTTCAACAGCCACAATACCTTCCGGTCTCATATACGGTTTGATCTCCTCAAGATGTTTCTCGATGATCTTCACTTCTTCATCCGTAACGGGAGCTCCTGCATCCCCTTCAACACAACAAGCTCCTTTACATGCGTTCAGATCGCATACAAACTTCCGCTCAAAAAGCTCGGAAGCAACCAGTTTATCTTCTATTTCGAAAATCATAGTACAAAGGTAGAGAAATACTTTTTACCAAGAAGTGAATTAAAACATCTGTAATAATTGGTATTTTTAACCAAAATTCATTTTTACGAATGACTACAACACATCTAATTTCCGGCATATAATTTGAATTATCACTCTTAAACAAACATTGAATATATGAAGAAGTTATTTTATCTTATGTTTACACTTAGTCTTACTACTATACTGAATGCTCAAAAAGCTCCCAAATACGACAAAATTTATTACAAGCCTGTTCATTTTGAAAATGAGGTAGTGAAGGTTGAGATTGACAACATTGTTTCTCTTCCGAAAGAGACAAAGTTTAGAATGAGCATAACCAATAAAACCGGAGATTACCTGATCTACAACTCGGAAGAGAGCAGTTTTACTATCCCAGATCAAAACGTCAGTGCCAAAGATAAAAGTTTCATTATTGAACCGAACGGATCTAAAACAAAGGTATACCGTGCCTTCGGTGAAAACCTGAATACCGTAGAGAGTTTCACGTATGCTTGTGAAGGATTTTATCAGATAAAAATGCAGGATCCTTTAGAAGTTAAGAATTTCCGCCTGCCTGTGGCGAAAAATAATTTTACTGTTGGTCCGTATTCTGTTTCACATGTTGGTCATAAAAAAGCTACAGGGAAAACTGATATAAAATTCACTGCCAATTATCAGGGGGACAATCTGGGTTTTGTTTTCCCGGTCAACATAGCTGTCATAATGCCTGACGGTAACTCATACGCTACTGCTAACTCCAAAGGAGATCCGATCATTCTCAAAAAAGGTGAAAGCGATTCGTTTTCTGCTTACTGGAACCGAATGCCAGGAGGAAGTAAAAACGACATGCAATTACGCGAAATGAACATTACCTTCTCGGGTGTTTTCGTTGAAGGAAAACCTGTTAAAGTTGCAGGAAAATCAATAAACATTGAATGGGATGAGGCAATGACAGATGGAAAGAATTAATACTTTCGTTATACGTTCAGACGCAAAACAATTAATCACTTTGCGTCTGAATGTATTTTAAATATCTAATCAATTCTAATAAATGCAGGGATTGGCATCTTGCACGGAACAGCAGGATAATCTAAAGATGACCTAGGAACCAATTCAAAATAAATTCTCTTTTCACCCACATACAGTTTATCCAAATTAGGAACAAAATCATCA